>JBBPZK010000059.1:0-13822 GCA_038199155.1 Rubrobacterales bacterium
AGCCTCGACGTTGACGAGGTGCTCAAGGAAGTCGTCGACAAGCGGACGCAATTCGTGGAGATACCCTCGGGGCCGGGCATCTTCGTCTCGGCCGGGCTTCCTCTGATAAGGGTGTGGCCCGCTGCGGATGAGGAGTACGATTCCAGCGAACGTCGCGAGGTGCATCGCGCCTTCGTCTTCGGGCGGGAACGGAGCTTTCAGCAGGATATCGCTTTCGGGTTCCGGCAACTCTCGGACATAGCTTTGAAGGGGCTCTCACCGGGGATAAACGACCCGACGACCGCGATGCAGGCGATGGACCGGATCGAGGCCGTGCTCATCGCCCTCAGCTCCAAGGAACTGCCGCGCCGCGTCCAGGAGAGGGAGGTCGATGGCCGTAAAATACTGGTGAAGGTTAGGTATTCGACCTTCGAGGAGCTCGTGGGGCTCGCCTTCGACCAGGTCCGCCGGGCTGCTTTTACCAGCGGACAGGTGGCTGTTTTGGAGCGGCTGATAGAAATCCTCGACCGGGCCATGCGCGTAAACATCTCCGCCGAACGTCAGAGTTCATTGTGGGCCAGGATCTTCACCGTAGCTCGCCTCTGTCCGCAGCAGATCTCCGACCCCGAAGACGCCGTAAACCTGATGCTCCGGGCCGTCGAGTCAGTCTACGGACTCTCCATGAAGCAACGGGTGACAATAAACGAAGACCTCGACCGGCTCCTCGAACTCTCCGAAGACCTGGACGACAACGGGAGGATCCGGGAAGCGATCGAGGACGCGCGCACGAAGGTCCGCTAACCGAGGTCGCGTTAGCTGGTTAGCTAATAAGCCGGCCGCGCATGAACCGGATCGGCAGCAAAGCCAGGACTAACGTGAAGACCAGGATCCAGGCTATGTCCACCAGCACCGCCGGAGTCGGGCCTGTCGCGAGCGCCCGGCAGGCGTTTACCGCGTGGTAGAGCGGCGTAAACCACGCCACCTGCGGCACCGGAGCCGGGAAGTTCTGGACCGGGAAAAAGATCCCGGAGAACAAGAAGAGCGGAGTTACGACCAGCGTAAAGTAGTAGGCGTAGAGGTCTATGCGTTGTATCAGGCTCGTGAAGAGCGTCCCCATGACGCTGAACATAACGCCGATCAAGAGCAGCATCGGCGGAATTAGCAGCGCCCAGAACGAGGTGATGAGCGGCTGGCCGAAAGCGTAGCCGAGGATCGTGAGCATCACCAGGAATCCCGTGCCGTAGAGGGCGGAACGCGTCCCGGCCCAAAGGTATTCTCCGGCGACCACGTCCTCGGCGTTCACCGGGGTCGAGATTATGGCGTCGTAGACCCTATCTATCTTCAGCTTTACGAATGTGTTGAAGGTGCTCTCGAAGGAGGCGGCGAACATGGCGTTGGAGGCGAGAAGACCCGGCGCTATGAACTGCACGTAGCTCTGGCCGTTGATGCCGCCCTGCTTTATAAAAGCCCCGAGGCCGAGGCCGAGCGCCGCCAGGTACAAGAGCGGCTCGATGAAGTTCGGGAACATGATCGACTTCCAGTATTTGCCGAAAATCGTCACGTTGCGCTGCCAGACTCGGAAAGCGCCGCGCGGCGACGGAACCCTGAAAGCGGACTTCGTCGTTGATTTCGTCATTCGATCAAGCTCCTCCCCGTGAGCCGCAGAAATACATCTTCGAGCCCTGCCTGCCGGGACGCGGTGCTCTCGACCGCAATCCCCGAGTCGCGGATTTTGTCCAGGAGCTTCTCCGCGTCGGAGGTGTAGGCAAGCAGCGAGTCGCCGCTCTTCTCAACGGCGTCCGCCTCGTATTCGAGGATGGACCGTAGCTGCTCCAGGGAGTCCTTATCGGGCCGGAACTCCAGGACTTGCGGGCTGACGTGTTCTTCGATCAGGGC
This sequence comes from Rubrobacterales bacterium, assembly GCA_038199155.1. Classification (GTDB taxonomy): domain Bacteria; phylum Actinomycetota; class Rubrobacteria; order Rubrobacterales; family Rubrobacteraceae; genus JBBPZK01. Next base: position 1,876 of record JBBPZK010000059.1, read on the forward strand.
TCGCGGAGAGCCTTCGGTGACGATTCGTCCTCCCTCCATGATGACGAGCCGGTTGCAAAGTTGGGCCGCTTCTTCCATGTAGTGGGTGGTCAGGATGAGCGTCTTTCCCTCGCGGACCAACTCCCGCAGGCGCTCCCAGACCAGGTGGCGGGCCTGCGGGTCGAGGCCCGTGGTCGGCTCGTCGAGGATCACGATTTCGGGGTCGTTTATGAGGGCGCGGGCGATCAAAAGCCGCCGCTTCATCCCGCCGGAGAGCTGCTCGACTTTGGCGTCGGCTTTCTCCGTCAACTCCACGAACTCCAAAAGCTCCTCGGCCCGCTTCCTGACCAGCTTTTTCGGCAGGTCGAAGTAGCGTCCATATACGAGCAGGTTCTCCCTGACTTCGAGGTCGTCGTCGAGGTTGTTCTCCTGCGGGATAACTCCGATGCGCCGCTTGACCTCCCGTTCGTGATCCCGAACGTCCAGGCCGGCGACGGTAAGCTCGCCAGCCGTCGGGATGGCCGCACCGTAGATCATCTTCATCGTCGAGGTCTTGCCCGCGCCGTTCGGCCCTAGAAACCCGAAACACTCGCCCCGATCAACCTCGAAGTCGATGCCCTTCACAGCCTCGAAATCTCCGTAACTCTTTTTCAATCCACGCGCGACCAGCGCGCTCCGCCGTGTTCGAGAACCCGCCTCCCGCTCCATACCGATGCTCAACCCAACGCTCCCGCCATCTCTCGAAACCGACCTTTCTCAAAACTGCAGCCGCCGCATTCTCGAACGACCGGGACCCATATACTACTCCATCGTATCCTCGCTCCACTCCTCGGAACTCGTCGCGTCTCTGGTCCGAGGAGTGCATATACAGATGAAGGTTTGTTTGTTGAATTTAAGAGTGTGGGCCAATATTCCTACCGTTTCGCTTTACAAGCTGGTAGACTTTTAGGCATGAGACGCAAACCTCAGAAGAAATTGTTCAGGAGAAGGCGGCGTTTAGGAGTTTTCCTATACTTCCCGCTTTCGCTGCTGGCTATAGGCGCATTGTTCGTCCTCGGGTTCAATAGCTTCATCGGGAGCTCCAACGTCCGTCAAGTAACGGAGGTGAAGAGCCCCGTGCTAGCCAAGGCTCCGCAGACGATGTCCGGCAAGGCTCGGGACGCCGCTCAGGCAAAAGACAAGGTCGCCGCCCAAAAGAAGGCTGACGAACAGAAGAAAGCTGAAGCGAAGAAGAAGGCCAACGAGCAGAAGAAAACTGAAGCGAAGAAGAAAGCCGAGGCTGAAAAGAAGGCCGCCGACAAGAAAGCGGCCGACAAGAAGGCAGCGGCGAAAAAGGCTGAGGCTGAGAAGAAAAAGAAAGCTGCCCAGGCGATGCCGCCTGCTCCGGTAGACAAGACCTTGTCCTTGACGGTCCCGAAGATGGGCCGTTACAACGACGTGGTGTACAACACCGACGACGACGCGGCGATGAATTATGGGGCGGTGAAGTTGCCTTCGACGGCTTTCCCGTGGCAGAACAACGGCAATACCTACATCGCGGCCCACGTGCTCGGGTATGCTGGGACCGGGAGTTTGTACCAATTCGCCAACCTGCCGAACATGACTTATGGGGATAAGATCTACCTGACCGACGCCAACGGTTACACCTACGAGTACGAGGTTAGTGAGGTCTTCGTGGTGACGCCCTACGACGACTGGGTTACCGACCCGGTAGCCGGTAGGAACATGGTCACGCTACAGACGTGCATAGACCCGCCCGCCTACGACCAGCGGCTCATAGTCCGGGCCGACCGGGTGGCGATCATCCCGCCTTCCTACTAACAACAACCTGTGAACTACAACCCTCGTGGAGGTCGTTTCAGTGTGGGGTGGTCTCTTCGTATATCGCGTGGAAATAGTTATACTTGAACGTAGACGCTTTCCGGGAGTAGCTCCCGGAGCGGGATCACGGCAAGCAAGCTGAGGAGGCTTCTACATGGCACTGGTGACGATGCGCCAGCTTCTCGATGAGGCGGCGAAAGGCGGCTACGGCGTTGGGGCGTTCAACGTCAACAACCTGGAGCAGATACAGGCGATCATGGAGGCCGGTCGAGAGACGGGCTCTCCAGTGATAATCCAGGCGAGTCGAGGGGCGCGCAAGTACGCCAACGACCGTTTCTTGTACCACCTGATGGAGGCGGCGGCGGAAGTCTACCCGGACGTGCCGGTCGCGTTGCATCAGGATCACGGCAACTCTCCCGAGACCTGCAAGAGCGCCATAGACCTCGGCTTCACGAGCGTCATGATGGACGGTTCCCTGCAAGCCGACGGAAAGACCCCGGCTGACTTCGACTATAACGTGCGGGTGACGCGCGAGGTCGTCGAGATGGCCCACGAGAAGGGCGTAACCGTCGAGGGAGAGCTAGGGACTCTTGGCGGCATCGAGGACGGGCACGGCTCTGGTGAGGTGAACCTGACGGACCCGGATCAGGCGGAGGAGTTCGTCGAGCGGACCGGGGTTGACGCGCTGGCGGTTGCTATAGGCACGAGCCACGGGGCGTACAAGTTCACCAAAGAGCCCGACCGCGAAGTTCTGGCGATGCACATTATCGAGGAAATAAACCGGCGGCTGCCGACAACGCATCTGGTGATGCACGGCTCTTCAAGCGTCCCGAAAGAATTGGTGGACCTCATCAACGAGTACGGCGGGGAGATCCGTCCGACCTGGGGCGTTCCGGTGAGGGAGATCCAGGAAGGCATCAAACACGGCGTCCGCAAGATAAACGTGGACACCGACCTGCGCCTGGCCGCAACCGGCGCCATCCGCAAGGCCTTCGCCGAAGACCCCAGCGCCTTCGACCCGCGCTACTACCTGACACCCGCCCGTGAGGCGATGAAGCAGGTCGTCAAGGCGCGGATGGAAGCCTTCGGCCAGGCCGGACACGCAGGAGACTACGAGTCGATCACGCTGGAAGACATGGCGAACCGCTACAAGGAGCAGGGCCACCAGCTAGCGATGGGTTAGAAGCAGGTCAGCGGTCAGCCTCCTCGGCTGGCCGTTTTTTGTTTCCATAGACGATTCTACAACCCGCCGGATCGAAGGTCTTAGTAGAACCGGAGAAGTACAAAAATGAGGTCTTGGGCCATTTGCGCCGTTGGCTTGTCGAGGGGGAACGAGAAGTCCCGATAGGCGCCGGATGCGCATACAAGACACTCTTCGAAGACGTAAAGCTCGAAATCCACGAAGGCGAAGACGTGATTACCGTATCGTTTCGGATCAAGAGGGATGAGCGTCTATTCGGATTTCGGATGGAAGCTGTAGAGCCTTCGGACCCCAGGGACCTTTTCTACGAAGACTCGGAAAGATGGGCTGGGATAATCGTCATCAACCTGGACGAGGCTATTCTGGTGGGTTCGCGATCCAGACCGGACTCCGATGGAGTTCAGGACTGATGGGTCCAGGTGGAAGGGGTATATTTCCCTCCTCCACGGCAGCCTCTACCTCACCGGCGGGAAGCACCGCTTCCACTACGGCCGAGGGTATTCCTGATACCGGAGGTCCGGTTTTCTTACCTTACGCGGCTGCCTTGTTTATGGCTGCGGGCGTCGTGAGGCTTTTGGTGTTGCGGCGGCGTATCAGGTAGTGGTTTCTTCGATTCCAGGCGGCATCAATCTCACAGACTACTCCGGCTCGTATACGTCGTAGAGGATGGGCTCTATTCCTTCGTCGCCGACGCCGGATCGGTACTGGATGTAGCGGGCGCGCTGGAGGTAGGAGAGGGCGGTTTTTACGCGCCCTTCGAGAGGAGGGATCTCTTCTCCTAGCTGTTCGAGCTTGGAGGAGTCCAGGATCACGTCGTCCTCATCGTTATCCTGCCAGATGTCCCAGAGGTTACGCCAGAGCGCCTCGGCTTCGGGGGAGAGTTGTTCGCGTTCCATGTGCTCTACCTGCTTTCCTGGTGCTTGCGAAGCTCGAAGACGACGTGGGCTATCTCGGGGATGAGGAGCTTCTCGACGGCGAGGCGGACTGCGTTGCGGGAGCCGGGGAGGCTCGCGACGAGCTTCGTGCCTACGGCTCCGGCTACGGCGCGGCTCAGGAAGGCCGCGGCGCCTATCTCCTCGTAGGAGAGCATCCGGAAGATCTCCCCAAAGCCGTCTAATTTCTTCTCGATCATGCGGTCTACGACCTCGTAGGTCGTATCGCGGGCGGAGATGCCGGTCCCGCCGGTGGTGATGACCGCGTCTACGTCCGACCGGGCCAACAGGTCTACAAGCTCTGTCCTGATGCGGGACGCCTCGTCCCTGACGATGGAGCGCGAGACTATCTCGTGTCCGGCTCCTTCCAGCAGCTCCTGCACCGTGTCGCCGCCGGTATCGTCCTCCGGGGTACGGGTGTCGCTGATGGTCAGGACGGCTGCCCGGACGTGATCCGGGGCCGACTCTCGATGTTTTTTCACGCTTTCGCTCACAGCAGCCCTCCTCCCGTCAGAAACGGGTTGCTCGCCCGCTCCTCCCCGATAGTAGTCTTCGGACCATGCCCAGGATAGACTCGCGTATCGTCCGGGAGCGTCAGCAACCTCTCCTCGATGCTCTTCATCAAAACCTCCATGCTGCCGCCTGGAAGATCGACCCGCCCGACGCTGCCAGCGAAGAGCGCATCCCCGGCGAGGACGAGTCCTTCACTTTCGGCGTAGAAAGCGAGATGCCCCGGCGCGTGGCCCGGAGTGTAGAGAGACTTCAGTTCGATGCCGCCGACCTCGATGGTCTCTTCGTCCTCGATGTAGCTGTCTATGGATGGGACTTTGCCGAACTTCAGGCCCATCATTATCGCCTGGTTTGGGACTTGCTGGAGCATCGGTTCGGCTTCTTCGTGGATCCGTACGGGACAACTATACTCGTCCACGAGCGCCGTGATGGCCCCGACGTGGTCTATGTGGGAGTGGGTCAGGAGTATCTGTCCGATCTCCAGGTTAGTCTGCTCCACGGTGATGGCGATTCTGGCGGCTTCGTCGCCGGGGTCCACGAGCGCCCCGACACCGGATGCTTCGTCCCCGATTATGTAGCAGTTCTCCTGGAATGGCCCGACGGTCAGCATCTGGAGGATCACCTAAGCGCCTCCTTCTATTCGGCCCATCAGGAACTCCACGAGGAGCCGGGCGGGCGTGCCGGTGGCGCCTTTGGGCGTGTAAGAGTTTGTCCTGCCCCAGGCGGTTCCGGCTATGTCGAGGTGCGCCCAGGGGTAGTCGGCGGCGAATTCTTTGAGGAACGCCCCGGCGGTGAGGGCTCCGCCCGGTCGGCTGCCGGTATTCTTTATGTCTGCCGTGTCGCCTTTTATCTGTTCGGTGTACTCCTCGAAGAGCGGCAGCGGCCAGGCCCGTTCGCCGGACTTCTCGCCTGCTGTCTGGACTTCGGAGATCAAATCTTCGTCGTTGCCCATCAACCCGGAGGCGTGATGGCCGAGCGCTATGACGCAGGCCCCGGTCAGGGTGGCGCAGTCGATGACGGCGGCCGGCTCGTAGCGGCGGGCGTAGGAGAGGGCGTCGGCGAGGATGAGGCGTCCCTCCGCGTCGGTCGAGAGGATCTCCGTCGTCTTGCCCGAGTGGAGCGTGAGCACGTCCCCCGGCTTGAAGGCGTCTCCGTCGGGCAAGTTCTCGGTCGCCGGAACGAGCGCCACGACGTTGAGCGGGAGGTCGAGCGCGCCGACGGTCTCCATCGCCCCGAGGACCGCCGCGCCACCGCTCATGTCGAACTTCATCTCGTCCATCCCCCCGGACGGCTTTATCGAGATGCCACCCGAGTCGAAGGTGACGGCCTTTCCGACCAGGACGAGCGGCGCCTCATCTCCGCCTTTCCGGTGCTCAAGCACGATAAAGCGCGGCTCGTTCGTGGCGGAGCGTCCGACCGTCGCCAGGCCGTTGAGACCTTCCTCATCTATGCCGGGCTTGTCCAGAACGGTGACGCTCATGCCGTGCCGCTCCGCTATACTGCGTGCCGTTTCTGCCAGGTACTCTGGGGTCGCGGTGTTGGACGGCTCGTTGGCGAGGTCCCGCGCCAGCGTCGCCCCGGAGGCGAGCTTCTCACCGGCGTCGGCCCCACGGGACGCTTCCTGCTCGTCGTCACCCTCGTCGAGGACCAGCGTTATCTCCGAGATCTCGTGACCGTCTTTCTCGCCGGTCTTATAGCGGTCGAAGCGGTAGAGGCCTAAGCCCGCGCCCTCGGCGGCGGCTCTGGTGGCTGATTCTACGTCTACTCCGTCGAGGGTCGGCAGTACGAAAGCTGCGCTCTGTAGCTTCATGGAGCGGGCCTTCTTTGCGACAGTGGCGGCGGTGCGGCGCAGCTTCTCAGGAGTGTAGGATGCGCGGTCCCCGAGACCGACGAGTAGTAGCCGGGACGCGGCTATGTCGTCTCCGGGATAGAGTAGGGAGATCTCGCCTTCCTTGCCGGAAAAGTCGCCGTCGGAGAGAGCGGCGTCTGCGGCTCCGGCCAACGTGTCGGGTAGAGTCTCATCCTTATAGAGCCCGACCGCGAGCATGCCGGGCGAGATCTCGTTTAGCGTGGCTTTCGTCGTTTTTATTCGTACCAACTCCGTTTGCCTCCCGGACTAGCGTAGTAAATGTCTTGGACAGGTCCGGCGCGACGCCGGCAACCTCGATTATACGGTAAAGGCAGTCGTGGATTGGGATCGCCGTCCTGCCTCGCTACCGTGGCACGGAATACGGTTTTCTTCCACGCCGGTGGTATAAACCTCTGGTAGCAAAGAAAGTGTTCAGCTATGTCGGCATCCGGCGCCATCTTGGCGCGTCGGGCGGAAAGGTTTCGTCTATGGTGGGTTGCGTTTGAAGTCCGGCGGATCTTTTATCGAATCCGTAAGGGGTTCTTACTGGCCGACTGTGGTGATCTCACTGCTTGCCCTCTCGCCGGACTTTATCTTGAGTTCGTCGCTGGGTCTGCTGCGGCCGACGGTTGCACAGAGCCTCGGCGCCCAACCCGGCCTTGTCTTCTGGGCTTCTATACTGAGCAACGCGGCGCTGGCGCTCGGGGCGGTGCTCGCCGCCGACCTGGCGCAACGCTTCAGGAACCGACCGCTGTTCTTTACCTACGAGGTCATATTCATAGCCGGCTCCGCCCTCGGGACCTTCGCGTCGAACGTGACTTTCCTGATCCTGGGCCATGCCATTCAAGGTCTGTCTACCGGCCTCCTCCTCGTGGCCGCCCTGCCGCCGCTGGTTACGGGCTTTCCCGTCGAACGCCTCAAGACGACAATTCCGGCGGTGGTAGTAGGTCTCTTCGGGGCCGTCACCGCCGGGCCGCTGGTTGGAGGTTTCGTCGCCCGTAGCGGGGCGTGGCGACTTCTCTTCGGGGCGACCCTGGCTATCGGGGTGTTGACTATGGTATTGGCCCTGCTCGCGCTCGCCGAGAAGGAAGCTCTGAACCCCGGCGCGAGGATCGACGTTACGGCCATACTTCTCTCCATCTCCGGTACGGGGCTCGTTTTCTTCGGAGTAGGCCAGCTCATGCGCTCGGGTTGGGGCTCTCCCGTTTTCTATGTGCCGCTGGCCGCCGGACTGTTGTTGCTGGTCGCGCTCATCGTGTTGGAGAGGTTCAGGGACGAGGCGCTCATGCCGGTCGGTCCCCTGACGACTACTTTCCCGGTCATGGGAATTCTGGCCGCAATTATCTCCGGGGCGGCGTTTACGGGACTGCTGGAGCTTACGATCCAATTCTTGGAGAAAGTCCGGGGACTGGACGCGTGGTCCACGGGGCTGCTGTTCTGGCCGACACTCGCCGCTGGAATCGTCGGCGCTTTGATCGTCGGCGCCGTCCTTACGACTCGTTGGGTTTTGACGCTTCCGCTGTTCGGCATGACCGCCCTGGCCGTTGCCGCGCTGCTTCTGACCGGGGTCACGTCCGGGACCGGTAACGGCTGGATACTCCTCATCTCCGGGGCGCTTGGCCTCGGGGCAAGCCTTACCGTAACGCCGGGCCTCTTGATGGCTGCTTTGAGTGTCCGGCCGATGTTGGTGGGGCGTGCGATCGCGCTGGTCGAGCTACTGCGTCTGGCGAGCGCCTACGCGGTTGGTCCGGTGCTCATCTACTTCGCCCAGTCATACGGTTCCCAACTGCTGCCGGGTCTGCACACTGCTTTCTGGATAGTTTTCGGGTTCATGCTCGCCGGCATCGTCTTCATCACCCTGATCTACATCTCCGGTGGAACTCGCATTCATCCGCCCGGCCTGAAAACCTTCCTGGAAGAAGGAGAGCCGGCCTTCGACTCACCGCCGATCAGGACCCACCGATCTACCGATCCCGAATAGCGCCGGTCTCTCGCGACCGACCGAAAATAGAGATCTCCGTAGTAGTACCGACGCTGAATGAAGCTTCAAACGTAGGCGCGCTCCTGAAACGGTTGGACCGGACTCCCGGTATACACGAGGTCATCGTGGCCGACGGAGGCTCCTCGGACGGTACGCAGCGGCTCGTCTCCCGTAACGCCCGCCTGGTAGAGACCGAGCCGGGGCGCGGCATCCAACTCCGGGCCGGGGCGGGAGTCGCGACGGGCGACGTCATCTTCTTCCTCCACGCCGACGTCGTGCCGCCGTTAGACGTGGCCGCCCAGATAGAACAGGCCGTTCGTGACGGATACGTCGGGGGGAACTTCCGACTACGGTATCCGGAAGGCGGATTTCTCGGGCGCTGGCTTGAGAGGCTCGCGCTGTTATACCGGAAGCTAGGACGTTACTATGGGGATTCGGGAATATTCGTCCGGCGCGACGTTTATCTGGCGTTCGGAGGGATGCCGCACCTCCCGATCATGGAAGACATCGTCTTCGTCCGCCGCCTGGAAGCCGCAGGCCCGACCGCCTACCTGCCCGGACCCATCCACAGCGACACCCGCCGGTGGAGAGGACGGCCGCTACGCACCCTCGCCCTCTGGGGCTCCATGCAAACAGCCTTCGCGCTTGGAGCGAGTCCCTGGCAACTCGCCTGTTTCTACCGGGAGGCGAAGGGGTGAGCGAGCGTGTTCGCGCTCTCATCATGGCGAAGGCTCCCGTTCCCGGCACGGTAAAGACACGCTTGAAACTCGCCCCCGAGAAGGCGGCCCGGCTGCAGGAAGCCTTGCTCGCGGACACCGTCGAGAAAGTCTGCGCTATAAACTCTCTCGGAGCTGTGACCATCGCGGGGAGCCCGGCTGCGCGCTTGGACCTCCTGGCCCCGTTCGTGCCTGACGGAGTCGCCCTCATCCCACAAATAGAAGGAGACCTCGGAAGGAAGATGTTCGCGGGGGCAAAGACGCTCTTCGAGGAATCGTCGGATCCAGTACTCATCCTCGGCACCGACGCGCCGACCCTACCGCCGGAGTACATAGAACGTGCCTCCCAAGCCCTCCGGGCCCACGATGTCTCCATAGTCCCGAGCGCCGACGGCGGTTACGTCCTTCTCGGCCTCCGAGAACCGCACGAAGTACTCTTCTCCGGCATCGAATGGTCCACCGGATTAGTGTACGAGCAGACGCTCGCCGTCGCCCGGAACGCCAGTCTACCCGTCCACGAAGAAAAAGCCTGGTATGACGTAGATACGCCGGAAGACCTAGATGCCTTGAAAGAAACGCTCGCCCGAGACCCGCAACTCGCGCCCCGCGTCGCCTGCGTGCTGGAGAATCTTTAGAGTAACAGGGCTTCATCCCGCGACGCTCGCGGTGCTATGCTGGCCGGGATGGACTTGAGCCCATACCTGGAACTCGCCGTGCGTACCGCCTACGACGCCGGTCGCCTGACGCTCGGCTACTTCCAGACGGGAGTCCGGCCGGAGTTCAAGGACGACGACACGCCGGTCACGGTCGCCGACCGGGAAGCTGAAACTTTGATGCGTGAGAGCATCCGGGAAAAGTATCCTACGCACACGCTCGTCGGTGAAGAGTACGGCACTGAAGAGGGGGCGCTCGAGACCCACCGTTGGATCCTCGACCCGATAGACGGCACCAAGTCCTTCATTCGGGGAGTACCGTTGTACGGTGTCCTGATCGGCCTGGAAATAGAAGGCTCCTGCGAAGTCGGCGCCGCCTACTTCCCCGCCCTAAACGAGATGGTCTACGCCGCAACCGGCCAGGGATGCTACCTGAACGGCCGCCGCGTTCACGTAACAGACACCGAAACCCTGGATCGCAGCTACGTCTCGTTCACGGACCCGGCCGGCTTCGAGGAGCACGGCCGCGACAAAGCGTGGCGGCGGATACAAAAAGCCACCTACTATCGCGCCGGTTGGTCCGACGCCTACGGTCACGCGCTGGTCGCAACCGGAAGGCTGGAGCTAATGCTTGACCCGGTCATGAGCCCCTGGGACTGCGGACCATTCCCACCCATCCTGCGCGAAGCAGGCGGCTACTTCGGAGACTGGTCCGGTAAAGAAACCATCTACGGCGGCGAAGCCCTAAGCACCACCCGAACCCTCCTGCCCCAAGTCTTGAGCTTGCTAGGGGATCAAGGCTAAGAACCCCCACCGAGCAAAAAAAGGGCGCGAAAACTCCTGCGCCCTTCGAGTCTGGCGCTTTTAACTAATTTTTCCAATCCAACATAAGCTGAGGATCTAGCCTCGCACTGTCTCCGTAGCAAGAACATCATCCGACCGGCAACCCAGGTAGCCCAGGCAAACCGCCACTACCTCTTCCGTACAGGCCTCCGAGGTGAACCCTGGCGGAGGATTGAGCACCATTTCGTGCCCCATGTTTCCGATTATCCTCGCCAGCATCAACGACTTTAGGGATGGGCCCGGTCCGCCCAATCCGAGCTCGCGCAGATAAATCTCTACCTCCGCCGCACACGCCGCGTCGAGCGCGGCCACCAGCTCCCACAGACGTTCGGTGCGTGGCGCCTCCTCGAAAAAGAGGTCGTGCAGAGACTCTCCGCCCGAGTGGAAATCAACGACGTTTCCTAAGAAACCCCGGAAGAACTCCTCGGGTGTGGGCTTTTGTTCGCGTAGGCGGCGTAGGGCCACTGTACCGTACTCGCGGGCATCATCGAGATGTCGTTCGGCCAGAGCTAGCAGCAGTGCCTCCTTGTTTGGGAAATACTGGTAGACGGATCCAATGGACACCCCAGCCTTATCCGCGATGTTGTTGGTGGTGGTCCCTTCGTAGCCCAACTCTCCGAAAAGCTGAGCAGCGGCTTCGAGTACGAAGCCTACCGTTTCTCGCGAACGACCCTGCAGGGGCTTTTTTCTGGGCTCCCAGCTTCTGTTTGTCTTGACCATGATGCCTCTCGTGCCGCCTTCCAAAACGCGAGTACCAAAACCTGAGTATTGCTCATATTATACCGGTAGTCGTTCTTACAGGCGAATGTGCAGACCGTGAAAGCTAACCACAGAGGTGAAGCCGTGAGTGAAACTTCTAATAGTTCCCGGAGTTCGTCAGGCTGTCCGGCGGAAGGTCCGGCAGGCGGTCGCAAGTGGTGGGCTCTTGCGGCCTGCTGCTTTGGGCTGTTCATGGCGCTTTTGGACGTGACGGTGGTCAACGTTGCGCTGCCTGTAGTCCAGAGGGATTTGGGTGCGAGCTTCTCGGCCCTTCAGTGGGTGATCGACGCCTACACGATTGCCCTGGCGATGCTACTGGTCAGTGCCGGAAGGTTGGGGGATGTCTTCGGGCGCAAGCGAGTGTTCATGGCGGGGCTTAGTATCTTCACCTTGGGCTCGCTGCTTTGCGGGCTCTCTGCCAGCTTCACGGTGTTCGGGCTGTCGCACATCCAGATGTTGTGGGGTGCGAGAGTGATTCAGGGTGTTGGAGGGTCTGTGATGCTGCCGGTTTCTTTAGCTATTGTCTCCTCTACCTTCGAGGGTAGGCAGCGTGGGACGGCCATACAGCAAAGAACGAAACGCTTGACCCGTATGAGATCATAGAGAACATGAAGGCTTACTCCGAAGACCTCCGCCAAAAGATAGTTCAAGCCATCGAAGATGGGCTCTCCAAATCCCAGGCCGCTCGTCTGTTCAATGTGAG
>JBBPZK010000060.1:0-3339 GCA_038199155.1 Rubrobacterales bacterium
CGAGAACGGAAGTTTGCGGTAATCCATTATCCTGCATAGTAATGGGAGTTTCGGAGAGCTTTGAGTGCTCCGCAGACTTCCCGGAAGCCGTTAGCATTCTCTAGTGGCGCCGACATACGCGAAGATAGTAGTTTTAGTTACTTTTCCTTGTGCCTGTTTGTAACTCTGGCCGTATAGTTATTCACTCTGGTTGCATGTTTTGGGGCCAAGTCGACGGAGAGAATTTCCGGGTACCGGGCCAGTCTCGTCGTCCGGTTCTGATACCGAGCCTGGCAAGTCATTAGACGTTGGGTCATCTTAGGCTGGCTCGTCGCCGGCGTCTTGTGCTCTCTGTGGTCTGGAACCGTGCCAACTACGCCACTCTTCGTATGCTGCTTGTCCCTCACTGAGGACGTCCACCCAATCCTCTCTCTGAGGCGTCGCGCCGAACTCGATTATCGCGAGCCTCAGTACGTCCTCCAGTGCAACCCGACCAGTGGGGATATGGTACTTGTGGATCTCGCCCAGGCCCGCACCGATACCTGTTCCGATATGGAGGTGGGGGAAATTGAAGTCACTCCCGAGACTGGGGTGCCAGTGGTAGGCGATGATCTCCTGTGAGGTTTCGTCTTCGAGGGCGTGGAAGTAGGCGGTCGTCCTGACCTTCCAGGGGCCGCGCTCCCCTTCGGCCCTCTCGATGTGGTACGTGAACAGAGACGAGAGTCCCATGCGCCGGGTACTTGCGGTAGTGATCTCCACCGCTTCACCGGCGTTGGGTACCAGGGCGTGCTCCTGGCCGGGGCTGTAACCGTTGGTACTCAGTGCCCATAGGTGCGCGTCTCGGTTGATTACTGAGAGAGCCTTCTGGAGCGGGCTGCGGAAGTTATCGAACGCTTCGTAGGGTGTTTGGCCGGCCAAAAGAGAAGCGACCGGTTTCTAGCGAATGAAGGGTAGAAGCATCGCCAGGCGCGTCACTTCCGGCGGGTTTTCATTCCGGTCGTCCGGGTCACCGTATTCTCCCGCGTCCCAGCGCTCTAGGAACTCGTCTCCCGGAATACCCAGGTAGCGCTCGGCCTGCCGGTCGAATAGCTTCCGGCCTTCTTCGCGGGAGAGCTCCCGCGGGCGAGGTTCAGCTTGGGATGTCGATGGCTGCGTAGACACTGTTAGCTCCTGCGGACATTCTATACTGGACAGTCGCCAAGAGGAAGGCTGGGAGAAATTGCCGGTTTGGGTTGTTCTCGGAAATTGAAATTCGTGTAGAAACAGCTTGGCTAGAGACCGTAACGTCGGTCTCGGGTTGCGTAATATTGCAGAGCTTTTAGCAGTTCCGAAGAGCCAAACTCGGGCCAGAGTACGTCCGTGAAATATAGCTCCGCGTATGCCACTTGCCACAGCATAAAGTTGGACAATCGTGCCTCGCCGCCCGTCCTGATGAGGAAGTCTACCTGCCCCAGCTGCGGTTCGTACAAGTGAGAGGTAAAAACTTCTTTAGAGACCTCGTCAGCTTCTATACCTGAGTCTATGAGCTTCTTTGCGGCGTCTACGATCTCATCTTGTCCGCCATAATTCCAGGCTATGTAAGCAATCAATCGAGTATTGTGAGCTGTCGAGTGCTCGGCCTTGTCTATTGCTTCCCGCACAGTATCCGGTATGTCGTTCCGCCGCCCGAGAAACCGGAGCCGGATGTTGTGCTGGTTCATCGCTGCGGTCACTTGTTCGCACGCGATAGGGAATCGTGACCAGAGATAGTCTATTTCCTCTTTGGTACGAGAGCGATTCTCGGTGGACATGGCATAAACTGTTAATGCCTCAATCTGCGCGTCAGCCGCAGCAAGCAGTACCTCGATCATGTTGGCGACCGCCGGTCCAAACCCGTCTCTTTTATCTCTCCTCATAGCCTGAGCCCACCTGCGGTTGCCATCAGCTACAATCGCCACATGCCGGGGTGGTTTCGTTTTCGTCATCTGCTCCCTCTTTCTAATTCCGGTTCGGCAACATCGGCATCCCGTAGCGCGGTCTGAGGGTGAAGCTGGGCTCCATTTCTACCTGGTGACCGGGGACGAGCGAGAGCCCGAAACGCCGGGCGACCATCGCGACGACGAGAACAGCCTCCAGGGTGGCAAAGTTCACGCCGATGCACTGCCTGGGTCCGCCGCCGAACGGGAAGTAGGCGTACTTTGGCCGTCCTTCGGACCTCTCGGGCGCGAAGCGTTCGGGGTCGAAGAGTTCCGGGTTCTCCCAGAGTTCCGGGTGGCGGTGGGTGACGTAGGCGCTGATGATGAACCTTGAGGCTTTCGGGATGTGGCAACCTCCGATCTCATCGTCCTTGCGAGCCAACCGCGCCAGACCCCAAACCGGCGGATAGAGTCGCATCGACTCCTGGATGAACCTGCGCGTGTACTTTAGACGTTCCATATCTTCGTAGTTAGGTTTGCGGTTTCCGAGCGCAGTTTCAAGCTCTTCGCGAAGTTTTGCCGCCTGCTCGGGGTTCCTGTCCATGAGGTAGAAGGTCCACGTTAGCGCCCTGGCGGTCGTCTCGTATCCGGCGGAGAGGATGGTTATTACCTCGTCCCGGAGCTGCTTGCGACCGATGCCTTCTCCGGTCTCCTCGTCACGCGCTTCGAGGAGCATCCCGAGCAGGTCGTCTTTCTTCTCGCCGCTCCTCAGGCGTCCATCTATGAGCCCGTAGACTATACGGTCGAGGGTACGGATGGCGGCGAGGTGGCGGCGGTTGGCTGGTGTCGGAAGGTCGAAGGGGAGCGTAACAAACCTCCCGACGCGCGAGAAACCATCTTGTAGGGCGAACTCCAGTGCCTTTCCGACCCCTTCTGCCTCGCCGCTAACGTCGGTTGAGAAGAGCGTGCGGCTGACTATCCCGAGCGTGAGCCGCGACATCTCGGCGGAGATTTCGAGAGGATCACCCGGCCTACTCGCCAGATGCTCTTCCCACCTGTCCAGCATCTCCGTGGTGGTGGCGGTCATGTATACGGACCGGCAGTCCATTTTGGAGGAAGAACAAGCCATGAAAGTTGTACACATTGGCGCAACCGGAAATGTCGGCTCAAGGATTTTGGCGGAGTTGCTCCGTCGCGGGCACGAGGTCACCGGGATCGTGCGCCATCCCGAAACACTGTCGTCCCACGAGCGGCTGACTGCGAGGCAAGGCGACGTAAATGACGAGAGTAGTCTCGCTGCACTTCTTTCCGACCATGATGCGGTGATTTGCACCACGAGGTTGGAAACGTCCAGCCCGCACAGCTTGATCGGGGCTGTGAAGAAGGCGGACGTTCCGCGTTTGCTCGTGGCCGGCGGCGAGGGTACTCTGGAAGTGGCTCCGGGTATGCAACTCCTTGATGCTCC
>JBBPZK010000061.1:0-12563 GCA_038199155.1 Rubrobacterales bacterium
CCCGGCTCGGCGCCGTTGATCGCGATGGGGCCGGAGAGGACGTGGTTGAAGGTGAGGTCCATGTCGCGGATGTCGTTGGCGTCGTCGGTGTTCTTGACTTGCCCATCGGTCCATTCGCGGCAGTCCATCCGGAAGTCGTCGCCGGGGTTGACCGTCTCCACGGCCGGTATCTCCGGGTGCCAGCGGTTGTGTCCGGGGACCTCCTGATCGAACATGCTCTTGCTCTGGTCAAGGGGAAAGACATTCTCGGCCATTCGCTCCTCCTCTTCCGGGGTACTCTTCTTTAAGCACCTGATCATATGTAGAATTGCACAGTACGATGCAGGCTGTCAACAGGAAGGTCAGATGCCCACATACGAATTCTTCTGCGAAACCTGCGGCCCGTTCGAGCAGCGGCGCGACCACCGGCAGTCGGGAGACCCGATGCCCTGCCCCTCCTGCGGGGCCACCGCCAGACGCGTCTACTCCATGCCCGACTTCAACGTGACCTCCAGGACCGGCAAGAAAGCGCAGCTCCTCGACGAGCAAGGTTCCATGCCCGGAGTAGCAAAACGTCCACAGACTGGAGAGGCCTCTCCAGCCTCGAAACCCCGGAGGGTCGGCGGTCGACCCTGGCAGATCAGCCACTAGAAGCCATACTCATCCCGGATATTTCCACCCGAATTCCGGGGGAACCAGACGCAAGATAGTAGTCTCCCTCATTCGACCCCCTCGACTCCGGCGACCCCTACAGCAGGCCGTACTTCATCCAGCTCTCTCCCGTTCATTTCCAGGGCTACGGGAGCGTGTGAGCTTTGGGTGGCGAGCGCCACGGTTACAAAGAAGACCAGGCTGACGAGCGCGCTCAACACGGTCGGGACGCCGTCGAAGGAGGCGGAGAAGATATGGTTCGGAATGTAGAGCAGGGTATTGTCGACGCCGTAGGTGGTCGGGACGAGGGCGAAGAAGACCAGCCGCGTTACGGAGCCGGTGATGATCGCCGCGAGAGCAGCCAGCGTGTTTGCCTTCGACCAGTAGATCCCGAATACGAACGGAACGAGGAGTCCGGCGAGCGCCACGTCGAAGGCGAGCGTTAGCAGGATGCCGGTCTGCGGGATGCGGAGGGCGATGAACATGCTGAAGAGCGCTATCGGGACCATCAGGAGACGCGTCGCCAGCAGAAGCCCGTCGCGGCTCCCCTCTTCTCCACTCCTGACGCCCAGGATGTTGCGCGCGCAGACGGAGGACATGGCGAGGACAGCGCCGGTCCCGGTCGAGAGCGAGGCTGCCACTATCGCCGAGAGGACGATAATTATCAGGATTGCCGGGGCCGTGTTTTGGAGAAGCGTGTAGAGGATCGCATCACCGCCCGGTTTGACCCCGAGTTGCTTGAAGATGCTCCCGGCCGAGAGCGCGACCAGAGAGAAGGGTATCCCGATCACCAGCGTCCCAATTGCCCCGACGAAGCACGCCCGCCGGGCCGTCCCAGGACTCCTGGCGGCGAAGACGCGCTCCATGAAGTCGAGCGCCACGATGTCCCCGAGGCCGAGCGCTATCAGCGTCGCCCAATTTATATACGCCCCCGAGGCCGGGCTCGTGAGCTGCCCGAAGTCGAACGGACCCATGCCCTTCGGGATGGAGATACCATAGTTGACGGCGATGAACACGAGGACCGCTATCGAGCCGATAACGGCGAGGCTGACCTGCAGCAGGTCGGTGTATACGACCGAGAGCAGACCGCCGGGCAAGGTGTACAAAAGCATTGCCAGGGCTATAAGCAGCACGCCGATCGTAAAGCTCGTCCCCAGGAAAGTCTCGAACAGGTAGCCTCCGGCGACCAGGTTACCGGCCAAGAGGATGGTGAAGCTGAGGACCATGATCGGGGACGCCACCAACTCGACCGCCCGACCGTATTTCCGGCGGTAGAAGTCCGGCAGGGTCAGGAGTCCCATGCTGTTCAATGGTTTGGCGAAGAACAGACCCGTCAGGAAGAGGCATATGGCGAGCCCTATCGGGAGCGAAGCTCCGGCCCAGAACCCGAACTGCGACGAGAGGTCCGTGTTGCCCAAAGTGGCGTTTGAGTCGACCGCCTGGGCCATGAGCGCCGTTGCGGCGAGAGGCAGGATCAAACCGCGACCCGCCACGATAAACCTCGTGCTGCTCCCCCGAACAGCCTTCGCCACGAACAACCCTATAGTCATCTGGATCGCGATAAATACCGCCACACCTGCAACTACCATCTACAAGCCCTCCTCTCTAAGCGTTACTCGGATACGTCCCGATATGCCCCTCTGTGACCAGCGTTGCCAGCACGTCGGCTACCGCCCGCGCCGCCAGAAGAGCCGTCTTGTCGCTCACGTCGTAGGGTGGCGAAACTTCCACGACCTCCATCCCGCACAATCCTTCCTTCGCGACCAAGTGCAGGAACTTCAGCGCCTCGCGCGGCAGGTACCCGCCCGGCTCCGGCCAACCCGTCCCAGGCACGAACCCGGCGTCCACCGAATCTATGTCGAACGAGAGGTACACGGCTTCGGCCCCGTCCCAGGCGACTTCGAGCGCCATCTCGGCCGCTTTCTCGACGCCCATCGCCTCCACGTCGCCGATGGTCATGATGGTCGTCTGGCGCTCGCGGGCCACGGTGACGCCGGCGCGCGGGACCTGCCAGCCGCCGATGCCGCACTGGACCAGGTTCTTGGGAGGGGCGTTCGGGATATTAGTGGCGTGGAACCAGGGTGTCGTGTGCATCCGCTCGTCCATGTCTTTCTCCTGGATGTCCACGTGACGGTCGAGATGGATGATGCCGACATTGCCGTCTACGTGGGGAGCAATGCCCCGAACGTCCGGGTAGCCGATGGAATGGTCGCCACCCAGGATGACGGGGAACGTGCCATTCTCTACGACGTGGCTGACGGCGCGGGAGATCTGGTCGAACGACTTCTCCAGGTTCGCCGGGATCACGAAAACGTCCCCCAAATCCGCGAGCTTCAGCGACTCCCGCAAATCGACCCCGAATTCGTAATTGTAAGTCGAGTAGAGCGCGGAGATACGGCGTATCGCCTGCGGCCCGAACCTCGTCCCCGAACGATACGTCGTCCCCATGTCGAACGGCGCCCCGATAACAGCCACGTCGTAGTTGCCGACCTCGCGCACGTCTTCGAGGTACGGGAAGCTCATGAACGTGTTGATCCCCGCGAAGTGCGGAAGCTCCGTCCGGGAGAAAGTCGAGATGGTCTTGTCGTCTATCGAGTCGGACCCAGGAAGCCCTATCTCAAGCGACCGCTCGACCTCAGCGTCCCACCGGGCGCTCCCCAACGACGCTTCCCGCTCGCGGGCCTCGTAGCCCTTGAGTCGCTTCAGGGCCTCCGGGTCAGGCGGCCCGACCCTCCGATGCTCGTGATTGTGGTGATTTCCTCCCAAGATTCGCTCCTTCCGGTAGCTATTCCGCTCCCCGAAACGCGAAGACCCAGGGAGCTCTTACTGCCTCCCGGGCTTTTATCCCGCCGTGTGGCGGCCGGATGTCTCCCGGCCGCTCGTCGCTCTCGGTCACTGACCCGCCTGCTCTAGCCGGGGCGGAACCCTAGCGACGCCTTTAACTCTAAAGACGGTTCGTGGGTGGCGTCTTCGGCCCACCGTCCATAATTGCGCGGTGAAAGCGCCGGAGTGTTTGTCCGAGGGGTGGAAATGGCCGGCGGCTACTCACTCGCCGCCATCGTGTAGAGGACGCTGCAGCCGAGAGCGTGAGAGTTTTATACTCCGGGCCGGTTACGCGAAGCGCCGCTAGCAGTCATAATAGGTG
This sequence comes from Rubrobacterales bacterium, assembly GCA_038199155.1. GTDB lineage: Bacteria > Actinomycetota > Rubrobacteria > Rubrobacterales > Rubrobacteraceae > JBBPZK01. The sequence goes on from JBBPZK010000061.1 coordinate 3,776, forward strand.
TCTAAGTCGAAGGGGGTTTTATCTTGGACGCAGCAGCACGGCGCATAGGGCTCGAACAAGAGTTCTTTTTAGTGGACGAGACGGGAAAGCCTTCGGACCGGGCTGATGAATTCCTCACGTATTGCGCGGGGGTGGATCCCTCGGAGGAAAGCTTCGCCCCGGAGTGCTCCCGTGGGATGTTCGAGGTCGGTACTCCTCCAGTGGGGCGGATCGAAGACCTGGCGGACGAGTACCTCACGAGGCTCGCCTCGGCCCTGCGCGTCGGGTGGGAGATCGGGGTCAGGCTCTATCCATTGTCGGCCTATCCGCTACTCCAGAGACCACCGCTCCGCAACGACCCGAGCTACGAGGTGCAGCGCCAAACACTTGGCCGGGAGAGGTTCCTGCACGCCGGCCGCTGCACCGGGACCCACCTGCACTTGGAGCTACCCGCCGGAACGCTTGACCCGGATACAGTCGTCTCGAAAGACGCTTCTCCGGCCGCCCGCAAGGAGTTGCTCGACCTCTACAACCTCGCCATCGCCCTCGACCCGGCCCTGATAGCCCTCACCAGATCCAGCCCCTTCTACGAGGGACGCAGGACGGGACTAGCCGTCCGTACGGCCCACTACAGGGGCAGTGAAATCTTCGGGTGGGAAGGGCTCTACACACATCTGCCGCGGGTCGGCGGTCTCGCTCCCTACGCGACGAGCGTTCCCGAACTCGTCGAGCACCGTCTCGCCGGTCACCGGGCCTGGCTCGAGGCCATGTCCCGGACGGGTGTGGAGGAGAACCTCTTTGCCGAGACCGGGGGCGACCTATTCAAGTCCTACTGGGGTCCGGTTCGGATCAACGGCCAGGGAACAGTCGAGCTACGAAGCCTGGACAGCAACTACCCAGACATCACCCTGGCCGTCGTCGCCCTCATCCATGCCACAGCCGAGAGAGTAAGAGACGAGAAGCTCTCCGTCACGCCGGACCCGGGGACTGAGACATTCGCGGTAGCAGGAGACCGGCTGCTCGTACCGGGCTTCGAGTATTTGAGCAGAGACCTCTTCCACGCGGCGGCCACCGGAAGTGTAAAAGACCCGGCAGTCGTCTCGTACCTCGACTCCATATGGGAGTTCGCAGCGCCGTATGTAGAAACGGCTGGCTATCTCGAAACGCTCAAATCTACTGTCGGCTCCTACCAAACAACGGAGGAGAAAGTCCTTCAGGAGTTTCCAGCCACCGAGGGATTCATCGCCGGGGAAGACGGCCTTCGTCTCGTGCGCGAGTCGTGCGACGCGCTGGAGGAGCGGGTCGCCTCGATGCTCGGAGACAACGAGAGGTCAAACAGGGTAGGAACCGCCGGCAAGCGCTTCTAGTTTCCGGCGGCCACCGGAGAGCAGATCATCCGGGCAGGAAGCTCCGGCCCATGAGGTACTCGTCGGCTTGTCTCGCGGCCTTTCGGCCCTCGGCGATGGCCCAGACTATGAGTGAAGCCCCCCGCTTGGCGTCGCCGGCTACGAAGAAACCGCGCTCGCGGGTACCGAAGCCGTTCTCGGAGTGGATCGCGCCGCGGTCGGTGTAGCCGAGTCCGAGGTCCTCCTGAAAGCGGTCGAGCACCGGGCCGGTGAAGCCGATGGCGAGCAGCACCAGGTCCGTCTCAATCTCGAACTCCGTGCCTTCTTTTGGAACGGTCTTGCCGTTTTTCCGCTCGGTCTCGGCGGCGTGCATCCTCTCCACGCGGCCGTCGCTCCCGGAGAAGCCGGTCACGGCGACGGAGAAGCCCCGCTCCCCGCCCTCCTCGTGAGCCGGGTAGGTGTGGAGGATGAGCGGCCAGTCGGGCCAGGTGAGTTGATCCGGGTTTTCAGGCGGCTTGGGGCCGTGGGTCAGGACCTTTACCGAAGCGCAGCCCTCGCGGTGAGAGTTCCCCAGGCAGTCGGCGCTCGTGTCGCCGCCGCCCAGGATGATGACGTTCTTGCCCTCGGCGGAGATCTCGACCTCCGCGTTCGTCGGGAGTCCCGCCACCCGCCGGTTCTGCTGCGTCAGGTAGTCCATCGCCAGGTGGATACCACCGAGCTCGCGGCCCGGAACGTCCAACTCGCGTCCCTGCAACGCCCCGACAGCCAGAACCACGGTGTCGAACTCTCTCTTCAACTCTTCCGTGGTCGGGTCCTCACCGACGTGGGCGTTCGTGCGGAACTCGACGCCCTCTTCCTCCATCTGGTCGATGCGCCGGTCGATGACCCATTTCTCGATCTTGTAGTCCGGGATGCCGTAGCGGAGGAGACCGCCGATCTTATCGTCCTTCTCCAGCACGACGACCGAGTGCCCCGCCCGGTTGAGCTGCTGGGCGGCGGCGAGCCCGGCCGGTCCGCTACCGACGACCGCGACCTTTTTGCCGGTCCTCTTCTCCGGCGCGGGTGGCTTGGGGACCACCCAGCCCTCCTCGAAAGCCCGGTTGATTATGGAGAGCTCTATCTCCTTGATGGTCACGGGGTCGTCGTTTATGGCGAGCACGCACGCCGACTCGCACGGCGCGGGGCAGAGCATCCCGGTGAACTCGGGGAAGTTGTTGGTGGCGTGCAGCCGGTCTATCGCCTGGCGCCAGTGCTCCCGGTAGACCAGGTCGTTCCAGTCGGGGATCAGATTTCCAAGCGGACACCCCGTGTTGCAGAACGGCACCCCGCAGTCCATGCAGCGGGACGCCTGTTCTTTCAACTCCTCATCCGGCATCGGCTCGTAGACGTAGCGGTAGTCTTGGACCCGCTCCTCGACCGTCCGCTTCGGGGTGGGCTTGCGCCCTATCTTGAGGAATCCTCTCGGGTCTCCCACTATCTCGCGACCTCCAACTCGGCTTCCTGCTGTTCTTCGAGGACGCGCTTGAGGTCCGTCGGCATCACCTTGACGAACTTCGGCAATGCTTCCTCCCAGTTCTCCAGAACGCGCTTCGCTTTCTCACTTCCGGTCCACTCCTGATGGTGCTCGATCATGCCTCTCAGCAACGCTACGTCTTCCTCGGAATCGACGGCTTCGAGGCCGACCATATCCATGTTGCACAGCTTCTCGAAGCGCTCCTCCTCGTCCAGAACAAACGCGACACCGCCGCTCATCCCGGCGGCGAAGTTGCGACCCGTCTCGCCGAGCACCACGACAGCGCCACCCGTCATGTACTCGCAGCCGTGGTCCCCGACTCCCTCGACGACCGTATGAGCGCCGGAGTTTCGGACCGCGAAGCGCTCCCCGCCGAAACCGCGGAAGTACGCCTCGCCTCCCGTAGCTCCGTACAGGGCGACGTTGCCGATCACGACGCTCCGCTCCGGATCGTAGGCGGCGACCCGAGACGGAAAGACCGCCAGCCGTCCACCCGAGAGACCCTTGCCGACGTAGTCGTTGGTCGTCCCCTCCAGCGTGAGCGTGATGCCGTGGGCCAGCCACGCCCCGAAGGACTGTCCGGCCACACCCTCGAAATCCATCCGGATGGTTCCGTCCGGCAGACCGTCGGCCCCGTGGCGACGCGCGACCTCCCCGGAGAGCCTCCCGCCGACCGTGCGGTGCGTGTTGAAGATGGGCCGGGAGAAGCGGACCGGCTCCTTCTCTTCCAGAGCGGGCTTGCAGCGTTCGATCAACTCTACGTCCAGGTCCTTATCCAGCCCGTGGTCCTGGTCCTCTACCTTGTGAGTAGCGGCGTCGCCGGCCTCCGGTTGGTACAAGAGTTCGGAGAGGTCCACACCCCTCGCCTTCCAGTGTTCTATAGCCTCGCGCATCTTCAGGCGGTCGGTGCGGCCGACCATCTCCTCGAAAGAGCGGAAGCCGAGCTCGGCCATGTAACCCCGGATCTCCTCCGCCAAAAAGAAGAAGAAGTTGATAACGTGCTCCGGCGTGCCGGTGAACTTCTTCCTCAGCTCCGGGTCTTGAGTCGCGATGCCGACCGGACACGTCCCCAGGTGACACACGCGCATCATAATGCAGCCGGCGGCGACCAGAGGGGCCGTCGAGAGCGCAAAGTCCTCCGCCCCGAGAAGCGCAGCCACAACGATATCGCGTCCGGTCTTCAAGTGGCCGTCGGTCTGGAGGAAGACCCGTCCGCGTAGCCCGTTCTCGACGAGCACCTGTTGAGTCTCGGCGATACCGAGTTCCCACGGTAGTCCGGCATGCTTTATTGAGGAGAGCGGCGAGGCGCCCGTACCCCCGTCGTGGCCGGAGATGGTTATGAGGTCCGCCTTCGCCTTCGCAACCCCGGCGGCGATAGTCCCGACGCCGACCTCGGCGACCAGCTTCACGCTGATGAGCGCCTCCGGGTTCGCGTTCTTGAGGTCGTGGATGAGTTGAGCCAGGTCCTCGATGGAGTAGATGTCGTGGTGGGGCGGCGGGGAGACGAGGCCGACGCCGGGCGTGGAGTACCGGATCTTGGCGATGTATTCGCTGATCTTGTGTCCCGGCAACTGCCCGCCCTCGCCTGGTTTCGAGCCTTGGGCCATCTTGATCTGCAACACTTCGGCGTTGACCAGGTACTCGGTCGTCACCCCAAACCTGCCGCTCGCGACCTGCTTTATGGCGCTGCGCCGGTTGTCGCCGTTCGGGTCGGGCGTGAAGCGGGCCGGGTCTTCGCCGCCCTCGCCCGTGTTCGACTTCCCACCGATGCGATTCATCGCGATGGCGAGCGTCTCGTGGGCCTCTTTGGAGATGGACCCGAGCGACATCGCCCCCGTGGAGAAACGTTTGACGATCTCCCTGACGGGCTCGACCTCCTCGATGGGGATAGGGTCGCGTTCGAAGTCGAAGAGGCTCCGGAGCGTGGACAGGCTCCTGCTCTCGGAGTTGAAGTGGTCGGTGTACTGTTTGAAGGTCTCGAAGCTGTCGGTTTTGACGGCCCGCTGCAGCGGGACGATGCTGTCCGCGTTCCACTGGTGGTACTCACCCTGCATCCGTAGCTGGTACTCACCCCCGACCTCCAACTCCCCGGCCCCATCCTCGACCGCCGAGAATGCCCGACGGTGCCGCTCAAGCGACTCACGTGCGATCTCCCGGAGCCCCACACCCCCGATGCGGGAGGCGGTGCCGGTGAAGTGGCGAGCGATAAGACCCCGGTCAAGCCCGACGGCCTCGAAGATCTGGGCGCCGCAGTACGAGAAGAGCGTCGAGATCCCCATCTTGGAGATGACCTTGAGGAGCCCCTTCTTTATGGCCTTGACATAGTTCTCGGCCGCCTCCTCCGGACCGACGCCCTCCAGCAGGTCGGACCCAGCCATGTCCTCTATGGCCTCGAAAGCGAGGTATGGGTTGATGGCCGCCGCCCCGTAGCCGACGAGAAGGGCGAAGTGGTGGACCTCGCGCGCCTCGGCGGTCTCGACGACCAGCGTGGTGCGGGTCCGGATGCCACTCCGCACCAGGTGATGGTGGACGGCAGCGGTGGCGAGGAGGCTCGGGATCGGGGCCTGCTGCCGGTTCACGCCCCGGTCGCTCAAGACCAGCACCGTCGAGCCGCCCTTCACCGCGCTCTCGGCCTTCTCACACAAAGAGTCGAGCGCCCTTTCGAGCGCACCCTCCCCAACCGTCGCCGGGAAGAGCATCGAGAGGGTGGTCGAGGACTGCTTGGAGCCGAGCTGCCGGATCTTCTCCAGCCCGGCCGCGCTTAATATAGGGTGATCCAGGAGAACCCGCTCACAGTGGCGCGGCGTCTCGTCGAAGAGGTTGCTCTCCGGGCCGAGCGACATGCTCAGCGACATCACCAGCTCTTCGCGCAGCGGATCTATCGGCGGGTTGGTGACCTGCGCGAAGTGCTGCTTGAAGTACGAGAAAAGGAGCTGTGGCCGCTCCGAGAGGACCGCCAGCGGCGTGTCGGTTCCCATCGATCCGTCGGGTTCCTTGCCGCCCTTGGCCATCGGGGAGAGGAGTATACGCAGATCCTCTATCGTGTACCCGAAGGCCCGCTTCCGCTCGAAGGCCGAAGCCGGTTCGGGGCGCGGGTCGGCGGTAACATCGGGAAGGTCGTTCAAGTGGATCTCACCCTCGTCCAGCCATTTCCGGTAGGGCTGGCGCCCGAAGAGCGGCTTCTTGACGTCCTCGTCGTGCAGTAGCTCATGCCGCTCGGTGTCCACGACGAGCATCTTGCCCGGCTGGAGCCGCCACCGCTCCACCACTTCTTCCGCCGGGAGCCTGAGGGCCCCGTCCTCAGAGGCCATGACGACCCGTCCGTCGCGGGTGACGGAGTAGCGTGCCGGTCTCAGACCGTTCCGGTCGAGGGTCGCCCCGATGGTCCGGCCGTCGGTGAACGCGACCGCCGCCGGCCCGTCCCACGGCTCCATGAGCGCGCTATGGTATGCGTAGAAGGCCCGGCGATCCTCATCCATCAGCCCGTCGTTCTCCCAGGCCTCGGGGATCATCATGGCCATCGCGTGCGGCAGGCTCCGCCCGGCCAGATGAAGCAGTTCAAGCGCGTTGTCGAAGGAGGCGGAGTCGCTCTGGCCCGGCGCGAGCACCGGGGAGATCTTCGCCAGGTCCTCCCCGAAGAGGGAAGACTCGAACCGGCTCTCGCGGGCGCGCATCCAGTTTATATTGCCCCTCAAAGTGTTGATCTCGCCGTTGTGAGCCACGTACCGGTACGGATGCGCCAGCTCCCAACTCCCGAGAGTATTCGTCGAGAAACGCTCGTGGACCAGCGAGATCGCGCTGGTCATCGCCGGGTCCCCAAGCTCCGGGTAGAACCGCGCGAGCTGCTCTCCCTTCAAGAGCCCCTTATACACGATGGTCCGGGCCGACAGGCTGACCACGTGGCATCTGTAAGAGTCCTCGACCGCCTTGTGAAGCCGACGCCGGATAACGTAGAGCTTCCGCTCGAAGGCTGCCTCATCTTTCGAGCCCCGCTCTACAAAAAACTGCCGGATGCGAGGCATTACACTGCGCGCCAGACGACCGGCCACCTCCGGCGCCACCGGCACCTCCCGGAAGCCGAGCAGCTTCTGGCCTTCCTCGGCGCAGATCCTGGCCAGGTGCCGCTCGTACACCGACTCGTCACCATCCTCGAAGAGCATGCCCACCCCGTAGGCGCCGACCGGCGGTAGTTCTATCCCGATCTCCGCGCACTCCCGCCGCAGGAAGACGTCCGGGACCTGCAAGAGTATCCCCGCGCCATCCCCGGTATCCGGGTCGCTGCCACTCGCCCCCCGGTGCTCCAGGTTGCACAAGATCTCCAACCCTTCCTCCACCGTCTCCCGCGTGCGCCTCCCATCTATGCGCGCCACGAACCCGAGACCGCAGGCATCATGGTCGAGAGCGGGGTCGTAAAGGCCGGGTTTGAGGGTCAACAGTTTGCCTCCTTGGCTTACAGGGTGAAAAAGGTAGCCTTCTTTTTACACGAAATTTCCGGATACTACAAGGGAGAGCAACCCGTTGCATACTAGCATTAGTAAAGGCTTCTGCAACTTACCTCCCTACACTCCGTAACGCCGGGAGGCGCGGTCTTGTTTCCGGGATGCGACAGGTTCTCTTACAAATTCTCTAGTTCGGTCCGGAGCTTCTCTTCTTCTTCCAGTAGCTCGGAGAGCCGCAGCCGTATCTCGGCGGCTTCGGTACCTACCTCCGCAAGTCGCAGGGTGAGTTCTTTCTCCCGCGCCGCCGTCTCCGGGGTGCGTTTACTCTGCCGGTAACGTTCGCGGATGTCGTTCAGACGGCTGGCGGCGTTTTTCCGCAGCCGTTCGCGGTCTGCCTTGAACTCTTCGCCCTTGAGGTAGTCCAGGCCGCGTTTCACCTTCTCTTCGGAGAGGATGTCCGAGATGACCTCCGCCGAACCCCGTTTGAAATCCTTGCCACCCTTCGCCATGTTTATTACCTCCACTAGCTCACCAGCTTATTTTAATCCCTGCCGGATATCGGAGAGCAAAGTCGCCGTCGTCTGTACGAAATACCCTACCCGCCGGACTGCCTGTCATAGTCGGGGAGCATCATGGCGCTGGCCGGGCGCATCCCGAAGCGCTCGTAGAATGGCTGTAGCTCCCAGTCGCGGATCAGGCTAACGTCATAAAGCCCGCCCAACTTTTCGAGCATCCGGCTAAACATCTCCGTGGCGACGCCGGCGGCCGGGTCAGCGTAGAAGAGCACGCAAGGCTACCCTCCGACTCTGGCGGCCTTCTCCACGTCCGAAAGCAGTACGCGCCCGCCGGAGCCGGTTCCCCCGACAGTGGAAAGGTCCACGCCTAGCTCTCCGGCCCTCCGCGCGGCCGCCTCCGTCACGCTCGGGCCGCCGATAAAACGTTCTTCGATCACCTCGCCGCGTTCGCTCAGCACCGTCCTGATGTACCCGGAGCCCGGGTTCCCATCCGTCTCCGGATCTGGTTCGACGGCGAGAGTAGCGGGGAGCGTTCCGGTGACGCGGACCGTGGCGCGCGTAAGGTCCTGGAGTATACCCAGGTTCTTGTAGGTCGCGCCCATGAGGAGGTTGAAGCTGTACATCGGGGCCGTGAATAGGGCGAGGCTTGCGTCTATCGTTGTGAGGAGCCGGTCTACGAGCTCCAGGAGCGTGTCCAGCCGTGCCTGGAGGAGCAGTTGCGCGTCGAGGTTTCGGGCTTCGATCCGGACCTTGCCGATCTTTACCAGGTCCCCGAGTTCCAGGTCTTCGATCTCCACGACCAAGCTCTCGGCTTCGAGCTGCGGGGCGTCGAGGAGAATGTCCAACTCCGTATCTTCCGGTTTCCGAAGCGGCTCCCGGTTTACGTCCTGCTCCTGTTTCGGTCCGGGTGGCATCTCGTCTTCTCTACCGTCAGACGAACTTCTTGTAGACGCCTATGTTCGTCGTGTCGCGCACGCCGAGGGCGTCCTTGAGTTC
>JBBPZK010000062.1:0-15795 GCA_038199155.1 Rubrobacterales bacterium
CTCCCCACGCGGACTCTGCTCCGTCACATACGGAATAACCATGCGAGGGTCGTACTCCATCTTCTAAACCTCCTGCTCGTCTGCCAACACGCTATACTTTACCAGAGTATCATTGTTGCAGTGTTTTTGCAAGTAAACTGTAGTGTTTGGAGGAGGTAAGCTTGGATCTCCGGGGTTTGCGGGCTTTCCGGCAGAGGGCGATTTTGAGCCAGGAGGAACTGGCGCGGAAGAGCGGAGTAGCGCGGGACACTATCTCCAAATTGGAGACGGGTCAGCGCGGCGCGTACCCGACCACGATCCGGAAGCTGGCCGCCGGTCTCGGGGTCGAACCGCGGCTGCTGCTCGGCGGCGTCGAATATTCCGACGAGCCAACACAAGAGAGTGCCGCCGATAAACGCGCCGGTGAAGCCGTGAAAGACAGGAAGATCGGCTTCCAGCAAAAGAGGAGTTAAGCTATAATCGTATCTTAAAAGCAGGAAGCAAACTCTCGGGGAGGCGCGGATGAGGAAGTTGGCGGTATTGTCGGCGATGGTGTTTGGAATACTGGCGGCGGCCCCTGCGTTGGCGCAGACGGGAGCGGACCAGTACGGGAACGGGGAAGCCGTGACGGTAACCGGGGTACTCCAGAAGCAGGGGATGACGACCTACCAATACGGGACGCACTTCATCAAAGATACCGGCTCGGGAACCGGGTACGCGTTGAAGAGCAGCCGGGTAAACCTTGACGGCTACGCCGGTGAAGAAGTCACGGCCTACGGGACGCTTGCTATGAAAGCGGGGGAGTTGGAGGGTGGACCCGCACTCATAGACGTTAGCCGCGTGGTTCCGACGGCAGCTCCACCCGACAACGGCGGCTCCACGAGCGTCGAGCCCGGTGGCTCCTATAGTGGTAATAGTGGCAACAGCAGCCCCGGCGACACCTCCGGCGCTGGCTCTAGCGGCGGCTCCAACGGTAGCTTCAGCGGAGGAATAAGCGTTCTCCCGAACACTGGCGGGCTTCCGTTATCCGGACTCGCGGTAGCGGGAGCGGCGTTGCTCGCCTCGGGGTTCCTGGTCCGCCGCATCACCAGATAGCCGGAAGGTCAAAGGGACTATACCGCCCGCTATCTGGGCGGGTGACCGCCCGGGCTATTTCTAGCACCCGTGCTTCTCTAGCTTAAAGATTTTCCCTGTCTTCGGGGCAAGACACCCGAAGACTCCTCAGCAACAACGTTAAGGCATTGCAGGCAGGCGCCGGGCAGTTGCCCACCGTCATTACGATCGCGACCTTCACTACGTCGACGGTCGGGTACGCATATCCCGCTTCTCACGAAGCCTCTTCAAGACCTGATTTCTTGAACCCTGATAGTCTGTGATACTATACCCAGTATAGTACTAGTGTAGTTCTAGTAAAGGAGAGATTGGTTTGAATCCGTTAGAGGCTCGGGAAACTTTGGGTTCGGGAGGTGCGTTGCTAGACGTGCGGGAGGATGAGGAATGGGAGGCTGGGCACGCTCCGGAGGCTGTACACGTGCCTTTGACGGGGTTGGAGGCCCGGATAGATGAAGTGCCGCGGGACAGGGACGTGGTGGTGGTCTGCCGGAGTGGGGCGAGATCCAGTAAGGCCATATCGGTGTTGGAGGGGGCGGGGCTCAGCCTCTACAACCTAGATGGGGGCATGAAGGCCTGGGCCAAGGCCGGTCTTCCGGTAGTTCGCGAGGATGGTGGGAAGGGCCGCATCTCTTGAGGGCCGCGATCGCTTCGCCTTTCGGGTTCCTGATCGGTCTATCCCTGGGCGCGCTCGGTGGCGGCGGTGCGATTCTGACGGTTCCGTTGCTCGTCTATGGGTTGGGACTGACCCCGGCGGCGGCTACCACCTCTTCCTTGCTCGTAGTCGGGCCCGTGGCGGTGTGGGGCGCGATCAACCACTGGAGGAACGACCGCGTGCGTCTGGCGGAGGGCGTGGTCTTCGGGCTTGCGGGCCTCGGCGGCTCACTCGCGGGCTCCGGTCTGAGCCGTTCCGTCGATCCAAACGTGCTCCTGCTTCTTTTTTCGGCCCTCATGTTCTCGGCGGCTTTGACTACCTTCTGGAGGATTCGGAAGGAGTCTAGTGGGCCAGAACAGCGGGAGCGAGCCTCGTCAGGGGCCACGTTGGCGGTTAAGGTTGTACTGGCGGGAACAGGCGTAGGGTTCGTGACCGGTTTCTTCGGGGTCGGCGGCGGCTTCGTCGTGGTACCTGCGCTGGTGCTCACCCTCGGGTTCTCGCTGCCGGAGGCGGTCGGAACCTCGCTCGTGGTCATCGCGATCAACTCCGCAACGGCCTTCGTGCCGAGGATCGGGGCAGGCGACATTCCCTGGATAATCGTCGCGCCGCTACTGCTGGCCGCGCTCTTTGGGGCCGCTGCCGGAAGCCGGGCGGCGGGTAAGGTCGAGCCGGAGACGCTCGCCATCATCTTCGCAGCTCTGGTTTCGATACTGGCCGCCTATACTGCGTTGAGATCGGTGGCGGGTCTAATGTAGGCACGGAATTGTGCGTGAACGAAAAGCCTTGAGACAGGAGAGATTGAGAATGAAGTTCGAAGAAGAAAATGTAGTAGATGAGGCGCTCACACGTCTCAGGAAAGTTCAGGGTCAGTTAGCTGGAATTATTCGCATGATCGAGGAAGGAAGGGAATGCCGGGAGGTGATGCAGCAACTCTCCGCCGCTTCCAAGGCGCTCGATAGAGTTGGCTTCAGGCTGCTCGCCAGCCAGCTCCAAGTCTGCCTGCGCGACGAGGAGACCGCGCGTAAGTCAGGCTACTCCACGGACGAGTTCGAGCGTATGTTCATGAAGTTATCGTAGAGAGATTAAAGGAGATCATCATGGAGAAGACCAGATACGGCATCATCGTCAAGACCAACCTCGGCATTGAGGAAGCTGAGGAGAAGATCCGCGCATCCCTGGCCGAAGAGGGCTTCGGTATCCTTACGGAGATAGACGTCGCGGCGACGCTCAAGAAGAAGTTGGATATAGATCGTCCTTTCTACAAAATACTCGGCGCCTGCAATCCCGGCCTCGCGAACCAGGCTTTAGGGGCCGAGGAGGCAATAGGGTTGCTCCTGCCGTGCAACGTGGCGGTCTACGAGTCCGAGGCCGGCGGCGCAGTCGTGGCGGCCCTCGACCCCGGCACCATGAGCGAGCTTACGGACAACCAGGAACTAGACCCCGTATCCAGCGAGGCGCGAACGCGCATCGAGCGGGCACTGTCCGCCATCGAAGGTTAGAAAGGGGAACCCCATGACGGAAGAACGAAAAAAAGCGGAGAAAGAAAGCCCCGCGAACACGCCTAAAGACACCGCGCCAGACTACATCTTCGAACAGTTCCGGGTGCCGCGAGGATGCCTAGGATACGTGGTGGCGGACCCTGAGACGAAGCTCGCCGCACTGATCGACCCGGAGATAGAGATGGTCGAGCCGATGCTCGACTTCCTCTTCGAACACTCCTTGAGACCAGCCTACATCATCGACACCCATACCCACGCCGATCACATCTCCGGCGCGAGCGAGTTGCGCTCAAAAACGGTCGCGAAGGTCGTGATGCACGAGAAAGCTCCCTCCAAAAGAGTGGACATCCGGGTGCAAGACGGTGACCGTCTCCCTCTGGGAGGCCTTCCCATCAAATTCCTCTACACGCCGGGGCACGCGAAAGATCTGGTGAGCGTCGTATTGCCGGGGCGCATACTCACCGCCGATGCCCTTCTTATCGGCTCCTGTGGACGAACGGACCTGCTAAACGGTAACGCCACCCAGCAATACCACACGCTCTATCATACCTATCAGGCCTTGCCGGATGATATCGAGGTCTACCCCGGACACGACTACAAGGGACGGTCATGCGCCCTGCTCGGCAAGGAGAAAGAGGACAACCCGAAGATGAACTTCGAGAGCGAAGAGCAGTTCGTCGAGTTCATGGACCACCAGAATCCCAAGAAGCTCGACCCCGTACACCAACTCGCGGAGTCGCTCAAAGCAAACATGCTCTAATGGGCGGTAGTGACGATGCTCAACGGTAACGTTTCCGGCCGCGGCCTCAAAAAGAAAAGTCTGTTTGATCTCGCCGCCGGTAACCACATATTCGGACGGGATGAAGGGCCGGAGAAACACCGGCCCTTCATCCTTCTCGAACGCAACGAAAACCCAGCCTGGTCTAAACAGGGAGACCCTCTAGGTCGTACCGCCGGCTCCGCCGGTCCCTCCCCCAGTGGAAGAGAGGTTCGCACAGGATACTCCGTGAGGAACGCCGTTTCCGTTGCCTTTCTTCATAGCGTGCACGTTGACGTACTTGGGAGCGCCGGAGAAAAGCTTTTTCACGGTGATGCCCTTTATAACGGTCGTGCTCGTCCCGTTACCGTTCTTGTTGGTGTATAGGGCCTTAAGCGGATACTGGACCGGGGCACCTTTGCCGGCGCGGTCGTCGGCGCAAGTACCGGGCCCGTGGATGTGAGCGAGGTGCTCGGTGCCGGGCTTCTCCATGTTCATGCTCAAGTTCTTCATGTCCAGCACGACTTTTACACCGCCCTTCGTGTCCGTGAAGGTCGCTTTACCGCTTATCCCGGAGTTTCGGCTCTGGGTAAGTTGGACGGTCTTGCTAGCCATCCCGGTGGACGTCGAGCCGCCCCCGCTCATCATGCCGGAAGTGCTCGCGGAAGAGGTGCCTCCCATGGAAGCTCCGCCGGAAGCGGAAGCGCCGACCGACGAGCCGCTCGTAGAGGAATTGCCCGAAGTAGAGTTACCACCCCCGCCACACCCACCCAGAGCCACGGCCAGGGCCGCGACCACGAGCATCGGCAAGAATACCTTTACAGCACGAAACAAACTACTACGAAACAACGTGACCTCTCCTTCTCTAACTTATGGGCTGCCGGTTTGTTCCGTCGCCGACAGCGATTCCTTCTCTAATGTACGCTGCAAGGCTCTATATAGATTACTCCTTCGCTGGAAGAAAAGAGGATAATTGGTTTCGAACTCCGTAGCTGCTCTTTCAGGTCGTGCCGGCAAAGCCTCCATTCGCCCCGGAGAAATTCACCGGAGGCCTCCGGCCGCGAAACACCAGCCCGCGTTGGCGATGGGTCTCGAAGTTCGAGGAGGGTTGCCGCCGTGAGTATCCGGGACCGCCGCCCAGAGGATAAGTGTGATCAAAAAACTACAAGCCAAGGAGTAGATATGTCTAAAGTGGTGCTTTTCAGCACGTCGACTTGCTCGTGGTGCAAGAGAGCAAAGCGTTATTTCAGGGAGAACCGCGTCGCATTCAAGGAGGTAAACGTCGAGAAAGACCAAAACGCAGCCCACGATATACAGAGAAAGACCGGCCAGACGGGAGTGCCGGTGATCAAGATCGGAGGGAAGTGGATCGTCGGTTTCGATAGACCCGCGATCGAGCGTGAGCTAGGACGCCCTGCGGGCTGAGAAGAGGTTTTCTACCCCTTTTTTCGTATAAGGTCTTTGAGAACCTGCTCTCCGACACGTGCCTACAACACGCTCCGGCGATTTCCTCGCGCCCCGCGTTACTCTTTTCTGTAAGGTCTGCCGATGGCGGCGGGGGCGACTGCGCGGCCGCCGAAGCCTGCCAGGACGACGATGGTGAGTATGTAGGGGAGCATCTGGATGAACTCGGGGGGGATGGCCTGCTGGCCGCCCCGGAAGGTCAGGGCCTGGGCGAAGCCGAAGAGGAGGGCTGCCCCGGCCGCGCCGAAGGGGTTCCAGCGGCCGAAGATCAGGGCGGCGAGAGCGATGAAGCCGCGACCGCTGGTCATGTTCTCGGTGAACGCGGAGAGCAGGCTCATCGAGAGGTACACGCCGCCGAGGGCTGCCAGGAGACCCGAGAGCGAGACCCCGTAGTAGCGCATCCGGGCGACGCTTATTCCGGCGGTATCGACCGCCTCCGGGGCCTCGCCGGTCGCTCGGAGACGGAGCCCGAACGGGGTGCGGAAGACGACGAAGAAAGTGATCGGGATGAGGACGTACATCAGGTAGACGAGGAGGCTCTGGTCGAAAAAGGCTTCCCCTATCAGGGGGATTCCGGAGAGAAGCGGGATCGGCACGGTTCCGAAGCCGGAGACGCGCGGAGACGTGCCGCCGGTGCCGAAGACCTCGACCATCAGGAAGCCCGTGCCGCCGAGGGCCAGGAGGTTGATGGCGGTGCCGGAGATGATCTGGTCGGCCTCGAAGGTGATGCACATTAGGGCGTGGATGAGGGCGAAGGCAAGCCCGGCGGCGAGGCCGGTCCCGAGTCCGACCCAGGCGCTGCCGGTCGCGTGGGAGCCGACGACCCCGGCGAAGGCGGAGATGAGCATGAGCCCTTCGAGCCCGATGTTGACGACGCCCGAGCGCTCACTGAACATCCCGCCGAGGGCCGCGAAGATCAGGGGCGTGGCGTTCCGGATCGTGGAGGCGAGTATCGGGCCTATCGTAGCCAGCAAATCGTTCATCAGGAACCGAGTCCTTTCTCCAGGCGCGTGTCACCGGCCAGGGCGCGCGCCCGCTTGCCGACTATAAGCTCGACGAGCTTGGTCGCGGTGACGAACAGCAGGATCACCGCGAGCAGCACGTCTGCCAGGTCGAGCGGCACGTCCGTGGCGAACTGCATCTGCTGGGCGCCGGAGGCGAGACCGCCGAAGAGAAGAGCCCCGAGCACGACCCCGAACGGATGGTTACGACCGAGCAGCGCGACCCCGATGCCGTTGAAGCCCAGGTTGGAGACGAACGGGATGGTCATCTTTCCGTAGACGCCGAGCACCTCAACCCCGCCGCCCAGGGCGGCGAAAGCGCCCCCGATGGCGAGGGCCAGCACCGTGTTCGCGCCGATCCGCATGCCAGCGTAACCGGCGGCTCCCGGCGAGAGACCGACGGCCCGTATTCTAAAACCGAGCTTCGTGCGCCACAGAAGCAGGTAGGCTACGACCGCCGCGAAGAGCGCTAGCAGGATTCCGTAGTTGGCCTGCCCGAATCCCAGTCCGATCGGCGGGATGAGGGATGAGGGGTCTATATCGCCCGTGCCGGGAACTATTCCCTTGCCACGCAGCGGGTTCAGGGCCAGGTAGGTCGCCAGGTTGATAGCGATGAAGTTGAGCATGATCGTGGTGATGACCTCGTGCGCCCCGAAGCGGGCTTTCAGGTATCCGGGGAGCGCGCCCCACAGGAAGCCGGTCAGGGCGCAGGCGGCGAGCGCCAGGAGTATCGTCAGAGGTCCGAGCCCGCCGAGGGCGGCGCCTAGACCGGCAGCCGTTATGGCCCCGATAAACAGTTGGCCCTCGCCGCCGATATTGAAGAGCCCAGCCCGGAAGGCGAAGGCGACGGCGAGGCCGGTGAAGATCAGGGGGGTGGTGTTGAGCAGGGTGCGCCCGAGGGAGAGCTTGGAACCGAACGCGCCGTCCAGCAGGGCGGCGTAGGCGACGAGCGGGTTATTACCGGTCGCCAACACGATGATCGCCCCGATGATAAAAGCGATGAGGATAGCGATGATCGGGAAGAGTAGCGCCCCGACCGCGTCCCCGAGCATCCGGCGCGGGTTCACGAGCTTCCTCCGGACTTGCCCCCGGCCATTAGCAGGCCGAGTTCTTCGTCGGTTGCCTCGGGGGTTACCTCTCCGGCTATTTCGCCCGCGTGGAGCACGATTATGCGATCGGCCAGCGAGCGGACTTCCTCCAGCTCCAGCGAGATGAGCAGGATCGCCTTGCCCTCGGAGCGCTGTTCGAGGAGTTGGCGGTGGATAAACTCTATCGCCCCGACGTCTACTCCTCGGGTCGGCTGGGAGGCGACGATCACGCCGGGGTCACCGGAGAGCTCGCGGGCCAGTATCGCCTTCTGCTGGTTGCCGCCGGAGAGAGAGGCGGCGCGGGCGTCTGGGTTGGCCGGGCGCACGTCGAAGGCTCTCAGGTTCTCAGCCGCTTTCTTGCGCATGGCTTTGGGGTGGATCCAACCCCATTTGGATGAGAAAGGCGGCTCCTCGTAGGTCTTTAAAGCGTTGTTCTCGGCGAGCGTGAAGTCCTGCACGAGCCCCTTGCTCGCCCGGTCTTCGGGCACATAGGCGAGCCCCCGCCGCCTGCGGTCCTCGGCCCCGAGCCCGGTAACGTCCTCGCCGTCGAGGGAGACCCGGCCGCCTTCGGCCTTGCGGACCCCGGCCAGCGCCTCTGCAAGTTCCGTCTGGCCGTTGCCATCTACCCCGGCGACCGCGAGTATCTCTCCCGACCGAACCGCTAGAGAAACGCCCCTCACCGCGACCGCCCCGGTCCCGGATCTCACGACCAGGTCCTCCGCCTCCAGACGCGGCTCTCCGGAGGCTTTACCGGCGTGAGCATCTCTCTCGGCCTGGAGCAGCACTTCGCGCCCGACCATCAGACGGGCCAGCGCGCCCTCGTCCGTGGTGGCTGTTCGCACGGTGTCCACGACTTTGCCGTCCCGGATCACGGTGATGTTGTCCGAGACGCCCAGTAGCTCACCGAGTTTGTGGGTGATGAAGATGATGGAGAGCCCATCGGCGACCAATTCCTTCAAAACGCCGAAGAGGTCTTCTGCTTCTTGCGGCGTCAGGACGGCGGTCGGCTCGTCGAGGACCAGGATGCGCGCTTCGCGGTAGAGTGCTTTGAGGATCTCCACCCGCTGTTGCTCCCCAACCGAGAGGTCGGCGACGCGGGCGCGAGGGTTGACGCGCAGCCCGTAGCGTTCCGAAAGCTCCTCCGTCGCCCGTGCCGCCCGGTTCAGGTCGAGGGAGACTCCGCGGCGCGGCTCGGCCCCGAGCACGATGTTCTCGGCCACGGTCAGGGGAGGTATCAGGGTGAAGTGCTGGTGGACCATGCCTACGCCTCGCCGGACGGCGTCCTTCGGGTCCCGAATCTCCACCTTCTCGCCGTCTATGAAGATCTCACCGCTGTCCGGCGCGTACAGACCGTAGAGGATCTTCATCAGGGTGGACTTGCCGGCCCCGTTCTCCCCGAGCAGCCCCAGGACCTCGCCCCGGTGGAGCGACAGGGAGATACCGTCGTTGGCGACCACCGGCCCGAAGGTCTTTGTCACGCCCCGCATCTCCAAGACCATCGGGGCCGATTCCGTCCCGGTCGCCCCGCCGCCGGTCTCGTTCTCGGTCAAGCCTGGGCTCTCCCTACTTCGTCTTGGAGGGTACTTTAATCTTGCCGCTTATGATTCCCTTTTTGGCTTTGTCCACCTGGTCCTTGACCTTCTGGGGGACCATGCTGTCGAATTTGCCGAAGGGCGCGAGCGAAATGCCATTCTCCTTCAATCCGCTGTCCACGACCTGCCCGCCGGGGAAGTTGCCGTTGCGGGACTTCTTGATGGCGTCGTAGACGGCATTATCGACCCGCTTGACTACGGAGGTCAGGATCGGCGCCTTCGGGTTGGTCTTCGACTGGTCCTGATCCACGCCGATTGCGAAGAACTTCTGCTCAGTCGCCGCCTCGAAGAGCCCAGCGCCCGTAGCACCCGCTGCGTGGTAGATGATGTCCGCACCCTGATCGTGCATCTGGAGCGCTATCTCCTTGCCCTTCGCCGGGTCGTTGAAAGCATCCGGGGTGGAGCCCGCGTACTGGACCAGCACCTTGCAGTCCGGACAGACGCTCTTTACACCCGCCTGGTATCCGGCCTGGAACTTGCCGATAAGATCCGACTGCTGCCCGCCGAGGAACCCGACGACTCTGTTCGAAGGATCAGTGTACTTAGTCTTCTGCTGGGTCATCATCCCGGCGACCACGCCTGCCAGATAGCTGCCCTCCTGCTCCCGGAAGACCAGGCTCGCCACATTCTTGCCCTTTGCGACCGAGTCGACGATGGCGAAGTTCGTGTCCGGGTACTGCTGGGCGACCTTGTTGACCGCGTCAGTCATCAGGAAGCCGATTGCGAAGACCGGCGAGTAGCCCGCGTCCGCGAGCTGGGTCAGGTTGTCCTGGTAGTCGGTCGGGGAGCTCGATTCGAGAGTCTGCGTGTCGTTCTTGCCCAGGTTGAAATCCTTCTTCGCCCTCTGCAAACCCTTGTAGGCCGAGTCGTTGAAGCTCTGGTCGCCCAGGCCACCTACGTCCAGCACCAGCGCAGGCTTCACGTTGCTCTTGCTACCCGACCCGCCGGACCCTCCACCCTGGCCTCCACCACCGGAGCCTCCCGACCCGCCGCAACCGGAGACGACCAGAGCCAGCGCCACGAGCAGCGCCACCGTGAACGCGCCGTACAGCCTCGAAACTCTCATATATGCTCTCCCTACCAGGACAATACCCACACGAAACGACTACGAGCGGCCCTCTCTTCCTCGGGCCGGTTCCACTAACCACGGATCATATAGAGTAACGGGCCGTTGCGCAAAGCCTTCCGGGGCCGAAAGAGCTATTGCAGGAGCTTTTTGAGGCCATCTTCGAGGTAGTCGGCGGAGACGGAGCCCTCCGGTTCGTAGGCTACGGCTTCCTTGCAGAGATGGTAGAGGGCGAGGGTACGGGTCGGTGAGAGGCGGCGGCTCCCGGCCTGATCCAGGACGAGACGCATTAGATCCAGGGCGACTTCGGCCTCGCTCTTGTGTGATTCACTCGAAAGGTTCATGGAGAATATTATACTGATGGGCGAGGGCGCTATGGTAGAATCGAAGCTACTTTGAGCATCGAGAGCGCACGGCTTTTATCTCCACGAGAGGCGGGAGCTGCGCGTGGGGAAGCCTAGAAAGTCTTACGCGCGGTGTCCGATCTGCGCTTACGTGTTCCAGACTCCCACTATCGGAACTTATGTAACAGTCGGACGGGAGCCGGACCTCTGTCCCAAGTTCCCCGGACGAGCCTCCGACGGCTCGCGCCGCATCCGGCACGGCGTAACGATGTGTCCGGCGTGCTCTTTCACCGCCGCTGAAGAGTTCGATAACCTCGACCTGACCTCCGGTGAACGTTCGGATATAGAAGAGCGTCTGCGAGAAGACGGCCTGTTGAAAGTCTTCCGGGAGAACCCGCCGCCGTGGCTCGCCTTCCACGCGGCCGTACTCTGCGGTAAGGAACGGGGCCTCCGGGCGCGTGACCTCGGAGATTTATGCCTGCGCGCCTCGTGGGTATGCCGCAAGGAGCGCGAGCAACCCTTCGAGAGCACCTTCCAGCTCCGGGCCGTCCGCCACTTTATGCGCTCACTACAGGAAGATGGCCTCTACGGTCGCGAGCTTTCAGTGACCGCCTACCTCGTCGGAGAGCTCAACCGCCGCCTGGGCAACAGCCGCGAGGCGCTCAACTGGTACGTCAACGCAGAGCGCACGCTAGACGAGTCAGGCGACGCCCTGGCCTGGCTAAACCGCCTCATCTCCCGCCAGAGCGAGTTGGCGAGGGAACAAGCCGCCTGATCCGCTACTTCATGGTCTCTTCGATCATCTTCTCGCCCGCTTTCTTGTCGGGGATCCAGTAGGAGACTCCGTCTATGTACTTCCCAACGCCGGGGTAGGTCTTGACCTCGCTCTTGCCGGAGATTTCCATCCACATCATGAACCGGGCGACTTCCAGCGGGTTCATGTTCGTGTCCGTGTTCTTTAGGACAGCCCGGACAACCGCCGGAAGCCTGGTCCAGTTGCCGGGAGAGAGAACCTCGTGCCGGAGCGTCGCCATGAACTGCTGCTGACGCCCGATGCGACCGATGTCTGCCTTCGGGTCGCCTCTGAAGCGGACGTAGGCGAGTGCCTGCCCTCCATTCAGGACCTGACGGCCGGGTTTTATCTTGAAGACCCGGCCTTCTATACCGAGGTCTATAGGCTCCTTCACGTCTATGGTGACGCCGCCGAGGGCGTTCACTATGTCCTCGACCGCGTGGAACTTTATGACGATGTAGTTGTTTATGTGGAGGCCGGTGAAGTCTTCGAGGGTCGTGACGGTCAGGTCCGGGCCGCCGTAAGCGTAGGCTGAGTTGATCTTGTCCTTGCCGTGGCCGGGGATCTCCACCCTCGAATCTCTCGGCACCGATAGCACCCCCGAGGCGTCGCCTTCGGCGGCGATCATGATCGTATCGGACCGCGAAGCCTCGGTGGTCCGCTGGTCGCTCCCGAGCAACACGACCCGCTGCGTCCACGGAACGAACATGTACAGGAACAGCAACAGAACGGGCAACACCACCAACAACACCGCCAGCCGACGGAACCTGTACTTCCAGCGAATCTTCCTGCTCTTGAACCGCCGCCTGGCTAGCCGCTCGTCCCGACGTTCGTCATGACGTTCGTCCCGACGCTCTGTTTGCCGCCCGGACTGCCTCCCGGTCTCCGGCTCGGCGCCGGACCCGGCTTCGCGTTCGATCCACCACTCGTCCTGTCGCCCGGCTTGCCGCTCGGCCCGACGCTCGCCCCGCGCCCCGGATCTCCTTCCGGCTCTGTGGTCTCTCATCGTCACGGCAGAACATCCTACACGCAAACCGACCGTCTTTATAGGAAGGACCGGCCTCGCGAGGCCGCGTGGAGGAAGTTTTTCGAGGGAACGGGCCGGGAGCTAAAGTTATTACAGAGCCGTGCCGACAACACCCCCAACGGAAACGGCCCGATCTCTGACCGCTTGCCCCACACCGGGAGCCAACCAATTCGGGGCCTTCTTTCCGTCGGGGCCGCAGTCCTTTTGGATCGCGGCCCTGTATTCCACCGGGAAGCCGCTGCTCCAGACCCCCTCACACACCGGGATTCGAGCGTTTCGCGGGCAGCGACTACGGGTTTTCGGAAACTTTCGAGAAATTCCGTTGGGAAGTGTCTAAAACCCGGAGAAACGGGCTTAACAATATTAGAAGCGTAAAAACAACAACGATAGGAGAATCGTATGCTTCATTGGTTCGGCAAGAGATTACGGCACATACAGGAGGTGAAGAGGGACGAGCGAGGCTTCACCCTGATCGAGCTTCTGGTCGTCGTGATCATCATCGGCATCCTCGCCGCCATCGCTATCCCCGTGTTCTTGAGTCAGCGGACGAAGGCTGCTGAAGCTAAGGTTCAGTCAGACGTGAGAAACTCTGTTACAGCCTATGTTACAGCGCAAGCTCAGGATGGTGCGTATCCTGCCGGAGGTGCCTACACTAACAGCGCTCCGATCAAGGATGCAAAAAGCAACATTCTTTTCACCCCTTCAGATACTGTAACAATAGTTACCACGGTATCCGGCAACACCTTCACAATAAAAGGTACTGGAACAGGCACGAGTTCAGGATTCAGCGACACGTTTGACAGTAGCACAGGCAAATACACCCTCAGCCCGTAACTCTAACCTGACAGCAGCATCTAAAGGCGCTCCTCTGAGAGCGCCTTTTTCTTGCTCGCATAACAAGTTGGGCTTCTATCCCGTGGACCGCGTCGCTCCTGCTCCCGCAGGCATCTATCTGTAAGACAGCTATGGGATCATTGGTATGGACGTGGAGATATAAGATTACGGGCAAGCGCAAGCCATTCGACGGATACGATGGTTCCTGTGGCAAGCCCGTGAGAGAGTACATCGTAAACGAGAGTAGCGGGCGCATCCGGGAGATTCCGGAACTCACTCTATACGGCTCACACAAATAAAAAGGGCAATAACGTACTTGACTCACCAAACTACCTACCGAAGGGGTTTTAGGCGGGTGATTGATCGCGCCCGTGTCCAACGTTTATGCGCCTAATGGTTGTAAACTGCAAGCACAGCTTGCGAAACGACAGCATAGCTTGCGGAATGAAAGCGGGGCTTACACCGTGCAAGACGAGAAGCCGAACCAGGAACGCAAACAGGACGAGCGCAGCGAAGAATTCGACCGCTTCGAGGAAACCATGAAGAAGCTGGCGAAAGTTCCCAAAGAAGAAGTGGATGAGGAACGCCGCAAGTGGCAGCGGGAAAAGCGGGCGGGATAAACCTGTAAAAAATGCTACATACAGGGTTTACTCGGGGTGGTCTCGGTGGTACAATCTATTCGAGATCTGAACCCCGGCACGTCTGGGTATTAGGATTTCTCCGGGGACGTAAAAGTCCCCTTTTTTTGCTTCAAAGACGGACTATACCTTCTGGGTCCTTACTGGCCGCCACCTTGCAAAGCACGGGATCAAGTCGCTTGAAATAGGCGCGCCCGCCCTTCTTGCGCATGTAAGCGTTGGGAGACTCACTCTGAAAGAGCAGGTACGCGGCCACGTCAGCGGCCTGTATGAAGTAGGAGAACTCCGAATCCCGAAAACTCGGATCTTCGACGATGGTGGACAACGTCAAATTGCGGTAGCCTCCACCGAAGCGTGCTTGGTTCGGAACGGGATTGTACTGGCGCATCCGTCGAAGTAGCGCGACGAGCTTCTTGTCGTCCGTGTTGTCCGGCAGGATCATCCCGCGTTCGTCTGGATTTGCCGGGCCGGGAAAATTGCGGTACGACATTGTGTTCTCAAAACGCTGTATGAGCACCTGCCACGCCTCTTCAAACACATCGTAGTTCGGCGCCTTGCCCTGTTTGTCTACCAGCACATTGATTATGTTTATGTCTGGCATACCTGCCAGCTCATCCGCGAAAGCACGCAAGATGGCAAGGCGGTTGTTACGCTTAATTCGGACGAGCGCGCCCGGCCTAGTGATGAGCTTGGTTGCGTGTATTTCTTCGCGCAGCTTTAAGCCGAACTGGTTTCTCATCCGTTGACGATAGGCGATGAGCTGGTCTAGGTACGTTCGCCACCGTAACTCGTGAACCACGATACCCGTGAGGGCGAAATGGGACGTGGGCGAATTGACCAGCCCAGTGTCGCCGCTTTCGTCCACGAACATGAGGTACACCCGCGCATAATAGCATCGGTAGTGGATTGGGCGTGGAATTCTAGATAATCAGGTCGTCTTGCCCGTAAGCTCATCGTAAGTGAGCCTACGTCCCGCTGCGCTCCCGAGAGCCTTTGCGAATCGATCCGCGTCTTTGCCCTCACGGTTGTTGAACCGGAACGTCTGCTCGTCCAGGTAGCGCGAAAGGTGTTCGGGTTCCACCTGGACGTAGGTTCCCTTTATGGTGCGCTTTAAGAGGCTCCAAAAGTTCTCCGTCTTGTTCGTGTGGATGTTCCCCCGCACGTACTCTATGGCGTGGTCTACGAACTCGTGCGTGTACTCGCCCTGCAAACCCCGGTAGGAGTAGAACGCGTCCGTTATGACGATGGAACCAGGCTTCACGTTCTCCCGGACCCCGCCCTGTAGGGTTGGCTTTGAGGTGTTCGGGATGACCTTTGCCCTCGCCTCTCCGTCCCTGCCCACGATCCCTAGCACGGCGGTCTTGCCGGTCGTGCCGCGTCCCTTCTTGAGCTTCTTGGACTCGTGCTTGAACTTCCCAAGCCCGCCGATGAAAGTCTCGTCTGCTTCGACCTCGCCCGAAAGCTTCTCGAAGGTGCCGGTTTTCATGGCGAGCCGTATGCGGTGGAGCATGAACCAACCCGTTTTCTGCGTTACCCCAAGATCCTTAGCAAGCTCGTAAGAGCTTATGCCGTTCTTGCAGTTGACTATGAGCCATACGGCGGGGAGCCACTTGTCCAAGCCGATGGGCGAGTCCTCAAAGACCGTGCCGCCCTTGACGGAAAACTGCTTCTTGCAGGCGCGGCACTTCCACAGGCGCCTCGTCTTGAGGTAGTAGTGCTTGGGGTCCAACACCCCGCACGCGGGACAAACCGGGCCTTCCGACCAGCGGAGCTTGGCGAAATACTCCGTAGCAACGTCCAGATCTGAGAAGTACCGGATGGCTTCTAATCCTACAGTGTCACTTTTATCCGCCTCATGGGTCAGTGTCGTTGGACCAAAGGGTCTCGACCACTTGCTGCCAGTAGCCTTCCCTACGCCATCTGCGGTAGCGGCCGTAAACGGTCTCCC
>JBBPZK010000063.1:0-2869 GCA_038199155.1 Rubrobacterales bacterium
AGCCGGCAGATTTACAGTCTGCTCCCTTTGGCCGCTCGGGCACACCCCCAGCCACGCCCGAAGCATCCGCCCCGAAACGCCCGTCTATAGTAGCAAACACGCACAAATTTTCAACGCGGCCTCATTCAGAGCCCGGAAAGGGATTCGAACCCCCGACCTGCCGCTTACAAGGCGGCTGCTCTACCACTGAGCTATCCGGGCAAGAAAGCTAGTCAGCGGATCAGCATTTCAGCCTCTCAGCTTATAGCCTCAGCTAACCTGTAATTTCTTACCGAAACATATTTTATCAGGAGCGTCCCGCAGGAAGTTCTGGCAAGGATCACACTCCAAAAAGCAAGTCCTTTGCTGACTAGCTGACTAGCTTTGCCTCCGGCGTAGCTCTTCGAGTTTCCGGCGGACTTCTGGGCTGAGGTGATCTCCTATGTTCGAACGTCTTCGCGTCTCCGGATGCCGCGTGAGGGCCGGAAGTTCGTCGAGCAGGTCTTCGAATTCCTGGGGCGTCGCCCGTATCGCCCCACGCGCCAGCGCCGTGCGCTGCAAGGCAAAGTCCGCCGTGTAGACCGTAGCCGTGCCGCCGAGTTCTCCCAGCAAACGCTCTATAACGTCGTCGGCCGACTCGTTTGCGGCGCTGTAGACGAGCCGTACCGCGCCACCGGCTCTATGCTCGGATCGCTCTCCTCCAGGGCCGCGATGGGCGTCGAAAACCAGCACTATTACACGACCGGTCCACCCCGACGCCTTCAGAGCGTCGCTGATGAGTAACTCTCGCGCCTCTCCCAGGCCTCCGGCTTCGGAGTAACGATTGAGACCCCAGATCAGATTGTAGCCGTCCAGGATCAGGTACGATGCCACACTACCCCCGCTGCCTCACGGCCTCATACACCACCACCGCCGCCGCCACCGAGACGTTGAGAGATGTGACCGAGCCCAGCATCGGTATGGAGACCGTCCCATCGCACCCTTCGCGCACGAGCCGCCTCACGCCCTGTCCCTCGCTCCCCAAAACCAGGCCCACCGGCCCTGAGAGGTCCGTCTTCGTGTAGATCGTGCCCTCGACCTCGGCAGCGTACACCCACAGACCGGTTTTCTTCATCCGGTCGATAGCCCGGCGCAGGTTCGTCTCGCGGACGACCCGGACGTGCTCGCTCGCCCCGGCACTCGCCTTGACCACCGCCGCCGTAACCCCGGCCGCCCGGTCTTTCGGGATCACCACGCCACTCACCCCGGCCCCATCCGCGGCCCGCAACACTGCCCCGAGGTTCTGCGGGTCCGTCACACCGTCGAGGATAAGAATGAGAGGCTCGGGTGTGGAAAGCACCTCATCCAACCCGGAGTACAGGTAAGGTCCCACACGCGCCGCGATTCCTTGATGAACAGCTCCGGGCGCCAGCTCTTCGATCCGCTGGCGCGGCACGGTCTCGACGGGTGTCTTCATGTCGCGGGCCAGGATCGAAGCCTCCTGGTTCCCGGTCGAGTCCAGGACCTCGACGACCTCGCGGCGTCGGCTCTTCAGAGCTTCGACCACCGGCCGGACGCCGTAGATCACCTCGCGCTTCAAACGACTACCGGCGACTCAGAATGGGGCCATCCGAAGTGTCCTCCACCGCCCAGCCCTCCGCGTGTAGCTCGTCCCGCAACCGGTCGGCGGTAGACCAATCCTTCTCTCGACGGGCCAGTTCACGGTCGGCAGCTTGCGAGAGAATTTTCTCATCTGGTTTCTCCCTAAACCATACGAGTACACCTTCTGAGACGCCGCCTACATAAGCCGAGAACAACTCCGCGAGATCGAACCCGAGAATTTCCAGGACTTCTTCCAGAGTATCCTTCAGGGAAGCAAACTCGCCGGTGGCTTCAGGGCGAGATGAGATCTCACGCCCCGCCTCTCCCGCCGCGTCAAAGGCGGCGGCGATAGCTCCGGGAGTATTGAAGTCGTCCTGCATCGCGGCGTCGAACTTCTCGCGCAACTCGGTCGCCAGCTTCGCCGAAAGCTCCGAGGCATTTGTAGAACCGGAGATCGAGGCGTAGAAACGCATCAGACGCTCGTAGGAGCGGCGTTTCTCTTCTAGTATCTCTTCCGAGTAATCTATGGGTTGGGAGTAGTGGCTCTGGAGCAGCCACATCCGGATCGCATTTCTTCCGTGACGCCCGACGGCGTCTTCCACATCTAGTATGTTCCCTACAGATTTCGCCATCTTCTCGGCACCGGTGTTGACCATTCCGTGGTGCGCCCAGGCCCGGACGAAGGCGTGATCTGGATGGGCAGCGGCGCTCTGGGCCAGCTCGTTCTCGTGGTGCGGAAAACGCAGGTCCGTCCCGCCGCCGTGGATGTCTGCGCCGGGGTTTCCCGGCAGATGCTTCTCGACCATCGCCGAGCATTCGAGGTGCCAACCCGGCCTTCCCGGTCCCCACGGGCTCTCCCACGAAGGCTCACCGGGCTTGGACGACTTCCAGAGCGCGAAGTCCAGCGGGCTCTCTTTCCCGCTCGTTGCTCCCTTTTCCGTCTCACGCATCTCGCCGGGTCGCTGGTGGCTGAGCTTTCCGTAGTCGGCGAAGCTCCCGACGGAGTAGTAGACGTCTCCGTTGCCGGGTGCGTAGGCGTGTCCACCCTCCATGAGTTCTTGTATCAAGGAAATCATCTCCGGGATGTGCTCCGTGGCGCGTGGCTCCACATCCGGCTCCCGAACACCGAGTAAGTCTAGACGCTCGTGGAAAGAGTCAGTGTAGCGGTTCGCGACCTCTTCCCAGGAGACACCTTCTTCGTTTGCCTTGTTGATGATCTTATCGTCGATGTCCGTTATGTTCTGGACGAAACGGACCTCATATTCCCGACTCTTCAAGTACCTCGTCACCGCGTCCCAGAACAGCGGCG
>JBBPZK010000064.1:0-5419 GCA_038199155.1 Rubrobacterales bacterium
GCTGAAGGCGTAGCCGACCACCAGGGCAGCGAACAGCTTGGCGTAGAAGGGTACCCGCGGATCCTTGTAGGCCAGGTACAGAGCGTAGGTCTCGGACTTCAGCCGCCCGGCCCACCGCTTCCACTCCTCCAGGTTCATCCCTACCACGACCTCTCCGAAGATCCACGACAACACTCTCCCCTGCTGACCGTCGGGGCGCTCACGACGAACCGGCCGAGCCGTGGTCGGCCGCCTCATAGACGGAGGCCGCGAATTCCTGCAGGTCTTCCCGGCACGCTACGAGCTCCCGCTCTACTTCCCCAAAGAGCTGCGCGCCGAACCGGTCGCGGGCCCGGATCTTGCCCACCCACGCCTCCAGCTTGGCAAGGTCTTCCTCGTTCTCCTCTAGCTCGGCGAAGGTGAGGTTGCCGGCGCCACGCTCCTTGACTAACTCGGCGTGGAAGTCGTGGCAACGCCCCAAGACCTCCGCATACTCGGCGTCGCGCGCCTCGTCGAAGGTCTTCTCCAGCTCCCTCCGATCTCCCACCGAAGCACCCCGAAAAAGGTGTGCCGTGCCCCCAACCTCCCGGATCTCCCGCGCCACACCACGCATCGTCCGCTCCCCACCAGGATCGTCCGGCAAGGCTGCCACCCCATTCTGCAGGTAGACCGCCCCGGCAGCTTTGAGTTTTCTCCAAACGCTCGCCCGGTAGCGGCTGGGCTCCGAAGGCAGCTTGTAGACCAGCACGAACCACCCTCGCCCATCTCCTTTTTCATTATTCGTCACATTATAAGTATAACAGCGGTTATATTTTGGAGCGTAAGGCGGAGATACCCGGCGAGGGCGCGAGTCAGACTTCCGCGAGCTCCGGGTGTGTAGAATTACCGATAGAGAATGTCTCAAAAAAGGATGAACAACTTCGATCCGGTATTCCAGCACGCATGGAAAATTTTGCACAACCGATCTGTCCGACACTGAATGGCCTTACCTTGAGCATCGGTTAAATACTCTGTGAGCAAAACGAATAGCTCAATCATTCTACATGGGGATCAGCGCGTTTTTGAAGTGGAGCCGAGGGGATTCGAACCCCTGACCTCCGCCGTGCAAAGGCGGCGCTCTCCCAACTGAGCTACGGCCCCGCGTCAGGCTTCGTGCCAGGGGATGAGTTTACGCTTTTGTGGCTCCTTCTTCAATGTGGCGCTACATCGCGGGTACAGTAAGGGGCTTGACTACCGATCTTAGACACAGGGGGTAAAATGGTCCTGCTGCATAAGAGAGTAGTGAGTGAGAGGTGGAACCCATGGCTCTTTACGAGTACAAATGTCCCGAGTGCGGAGAGCACTTTGACGAGATGCGCCCCATGAGGGCGGCCGACGAGCCGGCGAACTGTCCGGATTGTGAAACGGAGTCTCTGCGCGTGATCTCCAACTTTGCGTCAGTAACTCCCGGCGCCTCGATGATGTCGTCCAACCCCGTCATGGACGCCCGGATGGCTCGCGGCGGCAATAGCGGAGGATGTTGCGGCGGAGGTTGCGGCTGCGGTTAACGAGATAAAAGTGCCGGAGGAAGTTCCCGGCCTCGTTTTGAGGGGTATCGAGGAGTTCAATCGGGGAGAGTTCTTCGAGGCGCACGAGTACCTCGAAGCAGCCTGGAGACGAGAGTCCCTGCCGATTCGCTCTCTCTACCAGGGTATTCTGCAGGTCGGTGTCGGCTTCCATCACCAGCAAAACAGCAACTGGCGCGGGGCGACTAGCTTGCTCCGTAACGGCATCGCGCGTCTCGTGGAGTTCGAGCCCGAAGTCTTGGGGATAGACGTTTCTCGGTTGGTGCGAGGGTGTGAGAGTTGTTTAGGGGAGTTGGAAGAGTTGGGGCGGGATCTGGTTATGGATTTTGACCGGGCGAGAGTTCCGAAGGTCGAATGGGTAGAACCGGGTTATGGGACAGTCAGTGGAGCAGAGATAGTGGGCCTGCCTGGACTCGAACCAGGGACCTCTTCCTTATCAGAGAAGCGCTCTAACCGGCTGAGCTACAGGCCCGCGATGATGATCAAGATCGCCGGGATAATGTACAACACGAGGGCTGCTCTTACAAGCCGATTGAAGAGCAGCAAACCGGGAAGTAGAATCGTCCCCGGTGCCAGGATATCGTCACAGCTTTGCTGCGCGAAGGGAGCAGACATTCAGTGAGCGCCAACGGTTTCACCAGGATGTCCATTTACGGCATAAACATGGACCTCTTTACTTCGAGCCCCATAGTTATCCTCAAGGTCGAGGAGGACAATAGATATCTGCCGATCTGGGTCGGCCAGAACGAGGCGCGGTCGATCCTCATGAAACTCCAGAACCAGGAGTTCCCGCGTCCGCTCACCCACGACCTGACCGTGAACCTGGTCTCGGAGCTTGGCGGTTCCATGACGCGGATCACAGTCACCGACCTCAGAGATTCGACCTTCTTCGCCACCATAAGCCTGGAGATAGGCGGGCGTATAGTCGAAGTCGACTCCCGGCCATCGGACGCCATAGCCCTCGCTATCCGCTCTGAGGCGGAGATCTACGCCTCAGACGACGTTATAGAAGAAGCGGCCGTGGTCTTCGAGGAGGCGATGGAGGACACGCCGGAGGATGAAGTAGTAGACAAGTTCAAGGACTGGATGAACCAGATCACACCGGAGGACTTCAGGGAGCGCTAATTCCCTGAAGCCTCGTCGCCTTCGTCTTTCTTGACCCTCTCGGCCAGCCGCCCGAGCCTCACCGTAACGAACACCACGATGACCGTAATGAGGACCGCGTATAAGAACTTGGCGCAAGGTCACCCGCCTCACCGAAGATCAGGGTGAAAAGACCCTGAATAGCCTCGTTCCACGCAAGCGCCGCCACGAGCCCGAACGCCGCTGTGACCAACTGCACCATCTTGTCCAGGACTTCGCTGCTCATCTAAATCCTCCCATAGCTATCTCAACCAACATCGCGTTCCCGATAACGCTCCAGAGAGTACAATTCCGCAACGCGCTCCAGCAGTCCCGCCTCTTCCCAGATCCACTCCCCGTCTCTCTCAGGAGCTCCGAAATGCGGCGCGCTCCCCAGCATACCGCCCGTCGCCGTTGCCACGCTGCTCCCCGATACCAGCGACTCGCCTCTTCCGACCACCGCGAGGTTTTGCCGGTGCAAGAACAAGCCATCACGCTCCTCGAAACCTCCTAATCGCCAGGACGTGAGGGGTGTAAGCTCACCGGCGAAATCGCTTGTCGCCCGTCGGAGCGCGTACAGGAGTAGAGCTGCTCGTCCGGCGGCGAAGTTGTCGGCTGTGGCTGTGGCGGCGAGCAGATCCGCCGCTTCTTCGGTGTCGAGAGGAGCGGCGGGTAGGTCTTCCTCCGCGCCGAAGTCATCGTTCCGTACCCGGCTCAAGATACGACTCCGATGCCCGGAGAGCGCCAGCCGCCCGAGATCTCCGGCCCCGACTCTTGCTACCAAAACCAGCGCACCCGCTTCAAGACCGAGCATCTCGGCTCTTTCGGAGTCAAGGATCTCCCCCACTCCGTACGCGCCGAACTCACCGAGCCCTTCCCAATCCCGCTTCCCTGCGGAGATCGCCCGCCGACCCAACGCGTCGGGACCGCCTTCCGAGCTTTTTAGGAGAGACAGATCTTCCTCCTCTATAAGTCCATCCTCGGCGGCGGCTGACGCTCCTGATTCGCAAAGCCTACGCACACCCGCTTCGTTGAGGTTTGGCAGCCGCGTTTCGGAGAGGTTGCGGGAGATCAGAGGCGCCAACTCTTCTGGCGGCCCGAGGTTCTCGACCGCAGTACCGGCGGAGAGGAGAATACCCCAGGCAGGCGCGGAGATAAGGTCCGGCGCGGCGTGCGACGATGATACCGCGACCCATCCGAACCTTTCCGGGGAGGCGGCAGCATAAACCGGGCTTTCGACACCGGGGAGCCGGGCTGCGGGGAGCACCCGCTCAAAGGCTGAGTCATCCGGGGCGTAGAGGACGACCTCGGCGCCCTCACCTTCACCGCTCCACTCGAAATCTCCTGTTTGCTCGGTCAAAGTGGGCTACTCCAGGACGATCAAGGGCTCACCGGACCTGACAGTCTGTCCGGTCTCGACCAGGACTTCGGAGACGCGACCGTCTTTCTGGGCACGGATCTCACTGTCCATCTTCATCGCCTCCAGGACACACACCGCCTCGTCGGTTGCGACCTCTTGCCCCTCCTCGACGAGCACCTTCACGATTGTCCCCTGCATCGGGGCCACAACCGCCCCCTCGCTCACACCCGCCCGACGCGACGCGCCTCCCCCGCGCCGTGGCGGAGCGTCCTTCCCGGCCTCCTTCCCTTCCGAGAACACCTTGACCCGGAAGAGCCTGCCACTCACCTCGACCTCGACCTCGCGCGCCTCTTTTTCGGGAGCCTCGCCAGTCTCGCCAACGGCGGCGGCTTCGATCTCCATCCCGCCCAGCCGCTCGGCAATAAAGCCCGTCGTGTAGTCTCCGGAGACGAAGACCTCGTCGTCCAGGATCGCGCGATGGAAAGGCAGAGTCGTTGAGATCCCCTCAACCAGAAACTCCCCGAGCGCCCGACGCAGCCGCGCCAGAGCATCCGTCCGGTCCTCGCCCCGGACGATGAGCTTAGCGAACAGCGGATCGTAGGACTCCGGCACGACACCCGGCCCCGAGAGCGAGGAGTCAACCCGCACGCCCGGACCGCCCGGCTCCTCGTAGGTCGTCACAAAACCGGGACTCGGGGCAAAGTCGTTGGAAGGGTCCTCGGCATTCAGGCGCACTTCTATGGCGTGACCCCGCCAGGTTACGTCCTCCTGGGCGAACGACAATGGTTCTCCGGCGGCGACCCGGACGCCGGTCTTTACGATGTCTAGCCCCGTGACTTCTTCGGTCACCGGATGCTCGACCTGCACGCGGGTGTTCATCTCGAGGAAGAAGAACTCCTCGTCTTGTACGAGGAACTCAACGGTGCCGACGTTGTCGTAGCCGACCGCCTCCGCCGCCTCGATCGCCGCGCGTCCCATCTCCTCGCGCATCGCGGGGTCTATGGCAGGCGAGGGGCATTCCTCGATCAGCTTCTGGTGGCGGCGCTGGATGGAGCAGTCACGCTCGCCGAGGTGAACGGCGTTCCCGTGTTTGTCTCTTATCACCTGGATCTCGACGTGCCGAGGCCCCGAGAGGTACCGCTCCAGATACACAGCCCCATCCCCGAAGTACGCCTCGCCCTCCCGACTCGCCCGCTCGAAGGCGGTTTCCGCTTCCGTCTTGTCCTCCGCGACGGCGAAACCCTTGCCGCCACCGCCGGAAGACGCCTTGACCGCGACCGGGTAACCGTACTCTCCGGCAAACTCGAAGATGGCTTCCGGTGAGGTTACGGGGTCTTCGGTGCCAGGCGTGATCGGGACTCCGGCCTTCGCCATGATCCTGCGCGACTCGACC
>JBBPZK010000065.1:0-4866 GCA_038199155.1 Rubrobacterales bacterium
TCCGCAGCGGAGGATGACGTTTGAGTAGGGTGTCGCTTCGCCGGTCCTGACTACCAGTTTCGAGCGGGCGGCAAGTTTTTTGAGTTCTTCGTGGGATGTGAGATCCAGGTCAGGGAAACGGTCCTTGAGCAATTCGTAAGCCTCGCGGTTATGCTCCTCGACTTCCCAGGCAGCGGTGGCGGCTTCGACGACCAACTCCTCGAGGAGACCGGATAACACGACCTCGAACGATGGAACGCCGAACCGGAAGGCGAGATCCACGACCTCAGGGCCGGGCGGAATGGGTAATCCGGCGTCGCACACCACGAGCAAGTCCGTGTGGCCCAACCGGGCCAGAGAGTAGGAGAGCCTCGCGTTCAGGATGCCGCCTTTTTTCATTGCTCCTCCATTATTTCCGGGGTCGGTAGCGAGCCCTGCGCCCCCTCCTTCATCGTGGCCGCCGCCCCTGCCCGCACGGCGTAAGCGACAGCCTCCGG
This sequence comes from Rubrobacterales bacterium, assembly GCA_038199155.1. Lineage (GTDB taxonomy): Bacteria > Actinomycetota > Rubrobacteria > Rubrobacterales > Rubrobacteraceae > JBBPZK01. The sequence continues at coordinate 477 of JBBPZK010000065.1, forward strand.
CAACGAAGCTCTTCGGGCCAACTTGAAGGCGAGCGCCCCGACGAAAGCGTCTCCGGCTCCCGTCGTATCCACGACTTCAATCCGAGGAGCTGCGATGTGGTCCTTGCCGTCTCCGTCGGCCCAAACGGCTCCGGCGCTACCAAGAGTTATGACGGCGGAACGAGGACCCAGCGAGAGGAGTTCCGGGGCGGATGCGAGGGCTCCCTCGATGCCTTCTACCGGATGATCGAGCAAGAAAGCGGCTTCGTGTTCGTTGACGATGAGGGGATCCAGCATCAGGAGGGTCTCACCGGACACCCGTCGCGGCGGGGCCAGGTTCAGAATGACCCGCGTGCCACCGAGGTCGGCGATTTTGGCCGCCTTTTCAACCACCTCCAGAGGTACTTCGAGCTGCGCCACGAGGACCTCGGACTCCCGGATGGCTTCCGAAACGGCGGTGACATCTTCCGGGGTGAGGCTCCGGTTCGCGCCCGGCGCCACGGTGATGGCGTTCTCGCCGTCCGGGGTGACGGTTATGAAAGCGGCGCCGGTAGAAGTATCCGCGACGCTCTCTATGTAGCCCGTGTCTATATCTTTCTCTTTTAGCGCGGCAACCAGCGGTTCGCCGAGGTCGTCGTCGCCCACCCTGCCGAGGAAGGCTACTGAAGCGCCGAGCAGGGCGGCGGCCGCTGCCTGGTTCGCGCCCTTGCCGCCGTTGTGGAGCGAGAGGGCGGCGTCGGTGACGGTCTCGCCGGGCGCGGGGCGGCGATCTACCTTCAGGACGAAGTCCTGGTTTATGGAGCCTACGACGAAGACTTCGGCCATTCGGATATCCTTCTCTACGTCTCTCCCCGTCGCCGGAGGTAACCGGGGATCAGGGAGAGTAGAACGAAGAGGACGGCTGCGATACCGAGGTAGATGAAGGTGCGGCCGAGGCCTTCTCCTGCGGTCGTGAGAGAACCGCCCGCGAAGGCGAAGGCTGCGGTGCCGGGGACGATGCAGACGGCGGAGACGAGCACGTAGGTCGCGAGCTTTATCTTGGTCAGGCCGTAGGCGTAGTTCTGGAGGTTAAAAGGGAAGATGGGGACGAGCCGGGTGATAACGAGTATCCGCCAGCCCTGCCGCTCGACCTGCTCGTCGAGCTTCGCCAGCCGCTCGTTATTTTGGACCCAGGAGGACACCGCGCTCCTGACAGCGTAGCGGGCGGCCAGGAAAGCGAGCGTCAGGCCGAGCACCGCCCCGACGAGGGCGTACACGGCGCCGAGCACGGCCCCGAAGGCGAGACCAGCGAGCAACGTGAGCGGCGTTCCGGGCAGGAAGGCGACGGTCGCCGCCGCGTATCCCAGGACGAAGACGAGTGGGGCCGCCGACCCGAAACCGTTCACGTAGTCCCGTAGCAGACTCAGGTTCCCCGGACGGAGAAAGTCCGCCAGCCCGGTCAGGCGCGCGGCGACGACCAGGACTACTAATACGAGCACGAACACTATGATGCGCATCTTGTTCAACCCAGGAGCTTCGGGACCGACTGGTCAACCATCACGTCGAGCAGGTATGGGCGATCCGACGAGAAAGCGCGTTTGAGAGCCTCGTGGAGATCTTGCGGATCCTCGACGCGGGCGGCTTCGCAGCCGAAGCCTTCGGCTATGCGGACGTGATCTATACCCGGCAGGTCGAGTCCGGGAACCTTTTCTCCCGCCCCGATTGCATCCCGGAAGCCTTTGAGGATGGAGTACCCGCGGTTGTTTATGACGATGATCGGCACAGCGGCCCCGTAGTGGGCGGCGCTCCAGAGGGCCTGTATCGAGTACATGACCGAACCGTCCCCGATCACACACACTACTGGCCTCTCAGGAACGGCCAACTTCAGCCCGACCGAAGCCGGCAAGCAGAACCCGAGTCCCCCAGCCGCCGACGTATGATAAGCCTCCGGGTTATTGACCGTCACGTATTTGTGGAGCTTGACCTTGCTCGACGTTGACTCGTCCACGACTATCGCCCCACCCGGCAGCGTATCGGCGATGGCGTTCATCACGTACTCGACCGACATCGGTGAGGTCGCCTCCGGGACGGGCGGGGCTCCCCGGCGCGGCGGCGCGGGACGGTCCATCTCCGGCAGCAGTTCCACCAGACTCCGGGCGGCCAGCGACACGTCCCCGGTGAGGCTCATCCCGACGGCGGCGCGGGCTGCCTCTTCGGGGTCGTCCGAGATCTGGACGACCCTCGTCCCCTCTCCCACGACCGGCCCCGGCACGTAAGGATAGTAGGTAAAGACCGGCGCCCCGAGCACGAGCACCACGTCATACTGCGAGAGCTGCTCGGCCACCTGCTTCTGGGCGAAAGTGAGGAAACCCTGAAAGAGCCGATGATCCTGCGGGAAACCGGCCAGCGCCGAGACGGGCTCCTGCCACACCGCAGCCCGCAGCTTCTCGGCCAGGTCCACCACATCTTTGAAAGTGTGGGTCCGGGCGACGCCGGGTCCGACCACCATTGCCGGTCGTTCCGCCCCGGCCAGAATGGCGGCGACCTTCTCCAGATCCGCCGGGTCCGGGACCGCCCTGTAAGAGACTTCGCGGGGGGCGATGGGATCCACCTCGGCGTCCCAGTCGTCCATCGGGATGGAGAGGAAGACCGGGCCGCGCGGCGGCTGCATGGCGGTGTGGTAGGCACGCTGTATCTCGAACGGCACGTCCTCGGCACGGAGCGGTTCGTAGCTACGCTTGACGTAGGGCTCCGCGAGTTCCACGAGCTTCCCGGTGAGCAGCGGTTCCAGTGCGACGTGCCGCCGGTCCTGCTGGCCGGCGGTAACGACCAGTGGCGTCTTGTTCAGGTAGGCGGTGACCATCGCGCCCATCGCGTTTCCGAGGCCCGGCGCGGTGTGGAGGTTGACCAGCGCCGCGTTGCCCGTTCCCTGCGCGTGGCCCGTCGCCATCCCGAGCGCCGTGGCTTCCTGCAAGCCCAGGACGTAATTAAAGTCGTCCGGGAAGTCTTTGAGGAACGGGAGCTCCGTAGAGCCTGGATTGCCGAAAATAGTCGTCATCCCGAAAGCTCGTAAGAGGTCAAAGGTGACCTCGCGAACCGTAGCCATGATGCCCTACCTCCTCGGAAAAAGCCTGCCCCATCGGATAGCCGGGACTATAGCAGAGGAGCCGGATGCGCGGGTTCCGCTCCGGCTACACGCTTTGGTTACAATGGAGCTTTGTTCAGAAGTTTGGCAAGTTGAAAGGGGATCGGGATGAAGGCGATCAGGGTAAACGAGCAGGGCGGCCCGGAGGTCCTCTCTTACGAGGACGTGGAGGTCCCGGAGCCGGGTCCGGGCGAGGCGCGGATAAAACTCGCCGCCGCTGGCGTCAACTACATAGACACCTACCAGCGCTCAGGCGCTTACACGATGGAGACGCCGTTCACGCTCGGGTCCGAAGGCGCAGGCGAGGTCGAGGCGGTCGGCGAGGGAGTGGAGGACGTTTCGCCGGGAGACTACGTCGCGTTCGCGGGGGTTACGGGGGCATATGCGGAGCAGGCCGTCGCCCCGGTCGAGAGGCTAGTGCCGTTCAACGTGACGATGGTCGAGGCGCGGGTGGCGGCGGCAATCATGCTGCAGGGCATGACGGCCCACTACCTGACCCACAGCACCTTCCCACTGCAGGAGGGCCAGACGGCGCTCGTCCACGCTGCGGCCGGGGGCGTCGGACTCTTGCTCTGCCAGATGGCGAAGATGCGGGGCGCGACCGTGATCGGCACGGTCTCGACCGAAGAGAAAGCGGAGCTTGCGCGCGGGGCCGGCGCGGACGAGGTGATCCTCTACACCGAGCAGGACTTCGTCGAGGAGACGGATCGCATAACCGGCGGCGAAGGAGTACACGTCGTCTACGACTCGGTCGGCAAGACCACCTTCGACGGGAGCCTCGACTGCCTCCGCACGCGCGGCTACATGGTCCTCTTCGGCCAGTCGAGCGGACCGGTTCCGCCGCTCGAGATCCAGACTCTGAACCAGAAAGGCGGCCTCTTCCTTACTCGGCCATCCCTCGTCCAGTACACCGTGACGCGCGAGGAGTTGCTGTGGCGTGCGGAGAGCTTGTTCTCCTGGATCGGCCAGAACAACCTGGAGGTACGGATCGGGGGCGCCTACGCACTCTCAGACGCGGCCCAGGCCCACGAGGAGCTCGAAGGCCGAAAGACGACCGGCAAGCTCATCCTCCTCCCAGGAGAGTAACCCATGCAACTAGACGCGAGCCTCGCAGTCGAAGGCAAACACCTCCCCGGCATGGACGCGACCGCCGCAGCCGCCGAGGAGCTTGGTTTCGCCGGACTCTGGACCAGCGAGACGAAACACGACTCGTTCCTCCCCCTCGCCGTGGCGGCGACCGGCACCCGACAGATACAGCTCGGCACCTCCGTCGCCATAGCTTTCTCA
>JBBPZK010000066.1:0-3593 GCA_038199155.1 Rubrobacterales bacterium
AAGCCCCCAGGGTATCCAGCGCCAGTTTCGTCATGTTGTCCACGGCGGCTTTTAGCTCCTCGTCACTGATTCGGACGACCTCCGTTCCTATGGTGTCCGAGACCGTTAGCAGCGCCCCCGCCCGAACTCCGCGCATCGCCGCGAGCGTGAAGATGGCAGCCGCCTCCATCTCCACCGCGAGCACCCCGAGAGAGCTCCACAACCCCTGCGGGTCTTCTTCGGGGTCGTAGAAGAGGTCGGAGCTTACTATAGGTCCCATGAACGTGCGCGTCCCGGCGCTTTCGGCGGCGTGGTGGGCGGCGTGGACGAGGTCGAAGTGGGCCGCCGGGGCGTAGGGCACGCCCTGCGTGATCGAAGAGACGGTGCCGTCCTGGGCGGTAGCTGCGGTCGCGACGATCAAATCACCTAACGCCAACTCCGTACTATACCCGCCGCACGTCCCGACCCGGAGCAGGTTCTTCGCCCCGAGTTGTATCAACTCCTCGACGATTATCGAAGCGCTCGGGCATCCCATCCCCGTAGTCTGCACGGAGGTCGGCTTCCCCTCGTACGTGCCGGTATAGCCGAGCATCCCGCGTTCCTCGGTTACCAGTTTCGCGTCCTCGAAGAAGTTCTCGGCGATGTACTTCGCCCGGCGTGGGTCGCCCGGCAGAAGTATGCTATCGGCGAAATCTCCCGGCTCTGCGCGTACGTGGACTGGGCTCATGGCGCTCCTCCCTCTTTGGAGCCTGTCAGCCAGTCAGCTTGTCAGCTTGTCAGCAAAAAAAGCTGAAGTGCTGAAGTGCTGAAACGCTGACCAGCTTATATTTACAAGCTTTCAAGGATAACAGGGGGAGACTCTACCGGCTCGTCGGAGAGTTCGAGGGCTTCGCTTACGAGTGATTCCGCCCTCTCGACGTTGCGGTTGCCGTATAACTTTGCTACGGGCTGGCCATTCTCTATGTGGTCCCCAGCTTTTACGAGTATCTCCACGCCCGCTCCATGGTCTATCTCGTCGCTTTTTTTCTGTCGTCCGGCTCCGAGGGAGAGAGCGGCGCGGCCGATGCCGGATGCCCCGAAACGGGCCACGTATCCGTCGCGGGGCGCGGATACTTCCCGCATCTCGCCGGAGACGGGTAGGTGCGCTAGCTTTCCGGGGTCTCCGCCTTGCGCCTGGACGAATTCCTCGAATTTCTCGTAGGCGGATCCGGAGGAGATCGCTCTTTCCACGACGGCGTCCGCGGCTTGGGTGCCTTTTAGCTCCAGCAGCCGGGTCGCCACGAGTCGGGCCGTCTTAGAGAGGTCTCCGGAGACCTCTTCGCCTTTCAGGAACCGGATGCTCTCGCGGACTTCCAGTGCGTTGCCGACGGCGGAGCCGAGCGGGTTGTTCATGTCAGAGATCAGGGCTGTCGCGTTTATGCCCAGGTCTCTGCTGAGGCGCACCAGGAGTTCCGCCAGTTCGCGGGCTTCGTCGGCGCTTTTCATGAACGCGCCGGAGCCTTGTTTTACGTCGTAGATCAAATATCCAGCCCCAGTGGCTGCCTTTTTGGAGACGATGGAGGAGCCGATCAAGGGTAGCGAGTCGACGGTCCCGGTGGTATCGCGCAGCGCGTAGATGGCTTTATCGGCGGGCGCGAGGTCTCCGGCCTCGACGATGGCGAGCCCGATCTCCTCGACCTGCCGCCGGAACTTCTCTTCGGAGAGGTCGCACGAGAAGCCGGGAATAGACTCCAGCTTGTCTATCGTGCCGCCGGTCTGGCCGAGGCCACGTCCTGAAAGCTTTGCGACCGGAGCTCCGCAAGCCGCCGCCACCGGTAGCGCCACCAGGCTCACCTTGTCCCCGACCCCGCCCGTCGAGTGCTTGTCTACGCACTCCGGGAAGGAGTAAGTCTCACCCGACTCCGACATCGCCCGCGTGAGTGCCAGCGTCTCCTCGTACTCCATTCCCCGGATAAAGACCGCCATCAAAAGCGAAGCCATCTGGTAGTCGGGAGCTTCGCCTGCGGTGTAGCCTTCGACTACCTCCTGGATCAGGTCCGCAGAAAGTGTGTCACCGCGTTTCTTGAGTTCTATGGCGTCCAGCACCGCGCTCAACGCGAGAAGTCCTCCCCCGGAAGACCGTTCTTGTCCACGCCGAGCCAGGCCGCCGCCGTCGCGCCAACGTCGTAGAAGCCTTCCCGGACGCCGAGGTCTCGCGGTTCTCTGCCGCCGACTACTAGTAGCGGGACTTGCTCTCGGGTGTGATCTGTTCCTCTGAAGGTCGGGTCGTTGCCGTGGTCGGCGGTTATTATGAGCAGGTCTTCGTCGGTCAAGGCGTCGAGAAGTTTCGGCAGGCGCCCGTCGAAGCGCTCGATGTTCTGCGCCATACCTTCGGGGTCGCGGCGGTGGCCGTACTTGGCGTCGAAGTCAACGAGGTTGGCGAAGACGAGTCCGCTCTCCATACTTCCGAGGGACTCCAATATGGCGTCTACTTTGGCGCTGTCGTCGGGTGGGGCGGGGAGGTGTTTCGTCATTCCCTTGCCGTCGAAGATGTCGCGGACCTTGCCGATGGCGACGACTTCGTGACTGGCTTTCTTGATCTTGTCCAGGTACGTTTCGCCAAACGGTTCTATGCCGTAGTCGTGGCGGTTCTCGTTCTCGCGCTCGTAGGAGCCGGGTTCTCCGTGGAAGGGGCGGGCGATGACCCGTTCGACCATAATTTCGCCTTCCCCGATGAGCATAGCGTGCGCTTTTTCGCAGGCTTCATAGAGTTCCTGGAGCGGGATGACGCCGGTGTGGGCAGCGAGTTGGAAGACGGAGTCAGCGGAAGTGTAGAGGATCCAGGAGCCCGTCTTCTGCTGGTCCGGCCCTAATTCTTCGATGATCTCCGTCCCCGAAGCAGGCCGGTTGCCGATGACCTCCCGCTCCGTCTCGTCCTCGAAGCGCATAAGGATTTCCGGCGGGAACCCGTCCGGATAGGTCGGCAGCGAGTCTTCCAGAACGAGCCCCATCATCTCCCAGTGTCCGGCCAGCGTCGCCTTCGCCGCCGAGCGCTCGACCATCAGGCCGTGTGAGGCGCGGGGTTCTTCTACTTCGGGAACGCCTTCCAGCTGTAGGATGTTGCCGAGACCCAAAGAGCCCAGGTTCGGCACGTCCAGACCGCCAACTCTCTCAGCCGTGTGGGCCAGGGTGTTTGCGCCCTCGTCACCGAAATCGGCGGCGTCCGGGGCGTCTCCGGCCCCGAGCCCGTCAAGAACCACGATGATTACCCTGCGTCCCATCCGTCTCCTCTCATAGTGCCGGTCCCACTCGACGTTCATCTTAGCGTCTGGGAACGTCGGACGCCGGGTTGCGGGGATAGAATACCTGGATGGCACGAGAGCGAGACGCCGGCTCCGAACCGCAGATACGCCACGCTACCGCCGAAGATGCTGAAGGTATTTATGGGCTGGCCGAGGAGTTGGCCCTCGCCGTCGCCGACACCCATCCGGAGACGGAGGCGGTCCGGGAGCGGCTCGCGGAGCTTCTGGAGGAGCCGAGGGCACGGGTGGTGGTGGTCGATGGTGAGAGCGGCATCGTGGGAGCGGCGAGCCTCTGGATCAAGCCGGACCTCGCCCACGGGGATACCGTCATAG
>JBBPZK010000067.1:0-6102 GCA_038199155.1 Rubrobacterales bacterium
CTAGCAGACTCTCGGGCGCGAGCCGGTCGTAGACGACGGCGTCTGCCTCCTGCATACAGCGAACGCCCTTGAGGGTGAACAGGCCAGGATCCCCCGGGCCGGAGCCGACCAGGTAGATCACACCTTCCTCGCTTCCCGGATCTCCCCGAGCACAACCGCCGCCCCCTGATCCAACAGGTCCAGCGCCAACCGCCTTCCAACCTCTTCGGGATTCTCTCCCACCGCCTCCCCGCTATACAGAAGAGCCCCGTCTATAGAACCGACGACGCCCCGCAATCGCACCTCACCTCGGCGAACCGTTCCAAGCGCCCCGACCGGGACCCGGCATCCGCCCTCCAGCTCGTTGAGCATCGCCCGTTCCGCCCGAACGGCGAGTCTGGTCGGCTCGTGATCCAGAACCTCGTGGATGCGTTGGCACAACAGGCTGTCCTCGCGGGTGGCAACCGCCAGGGCTCCCTGTCCGACGGCTGGAAGCATCACCTCCGACGGGATGACGGTGTACGGCGCGGAGAGGTCCAGGCGCTCGATGCCGGCGCGGGCGAGGACCAGAGCGTCGGCCTCTCCCTCGCGCACCTTTCGGATTCTGGTATCCACGTTCCCCCGGATGTCAACCACCCGCAAATCTGGCCTATGGTGGAGGAGCTGAGCCCGCCTCCGCAGGCTGGAAGTCGCAACCACCGAGTTTTGCGGCAGCTCTTCTATACTCCACCGCTCCTCCGAGACGAGAGCGTCCGATGGGTCGTGGCGTTCGGTGATCGCCGCGAGAGATATGCCTTCCGGGACTTCCGTCGGCACGTCTTTGAGGGAATGGACGGCGAAGTCTATCTCTCCGGAGAGGAGCGCTTCGTCGAGTTGGCGGGTAAATACGTCCCGCTGATCTATAACAGAGAGCGGCGTCTCCGGGCGGTGCTCGCTGGTAGTCTTGACGACGCGAATCTCTACGTCGAGCCCCGTCGCGCGGAGTTTGCCGGCGCAGTGTTCGGCCTGGACGAGGGCCAGCTTCGAGCCCCGCGTCCCGAGGGTTACAGTCCCGGAGTTTTTCACGGAGAATCGGGCCGGTACAACTCCAACTCTAGCCCGTCGTCCAGGGACATCAGGCGCCGCCGGACCTCCAGGCTATCGAGCGGAGAGCCTGCCTCGGCGCGAGCTTTTATCTCCGATATGGGTCCGTGGAGTAGTTTCTTGACGAGCGAGTGACTGAGACGTTCGACGGCTTTTTGCTCTTCGGGCGAGAGGTCCATCTTGCCGAGAGTGCGGGATACTTCGTGGTGCCGAATACGCTCCGCCCCGTCCCGAAGTTCCTTTATGAGCGGGACGACGTGCAGCGTCGAGAGCCAGCCCATGAACTCGAAGACTCCGGGACCGACCATCGCCTCTCCCTCACCGGCGGCCTCCTCCCTGCTGTCCGCGTTGCGCTCCACCACGGCCTGCAGATCGTCTATGTCGTATACGTAAGCCCGACCGAGCGTCTGGACCACCGGGTCAACGTCGCGCGGCACGGCGATGTCTATAAAGAACAACGGCTCCTCGCGGTTCGAGAGGGCGTCCGCGACGACCTCGCTGCCGATCACCCACTCCCCGGAGCCGGTGGAGCTGACGACGACGTCCACCTCCGGTAACTCTTTACCCAACTCACCGAACTCGACGACCCGTCCGCCGACTCTTTCGGCCAGCAGGCGAGCCCTTTCGGGGGTGCGGTTGGTTATCCGGATCTCCCCTATCCCCCGGTCTTTGAGGTGCTTTATGACCAACTCGCTCATCTCACCCGCCCCGACGACCAGCGCCCGACGGCCCCGGAGCGTCCCGAAGACCTCTTCGGCCAGCTTGATCGCCACGTGCGGCACCGAGATGGAACTGTCCCCGATACCCGTCTCGGTCCGGACTTTCTTCCCGACCCGGAGCGAAGTGTGAAACAGTCGGTTTAAGATCGGCCCGGTGCATCCTTCTTCGGTCGCCGAACGGTAAGCCTGACGAACCTGGCTCATGATCTGGGCCTCCCCCACGATCATCGAATCGAGAGACCCCGCAACCCTATACAAGTGCCGCACGGCTTCCGCGTCGGTGAGCCAGTAAGTATCACGCTCCAGAGAATCACGGTCCACCTCGCGATCCTCCGCCAAAACGTCCAGCAGCCGGGCGCGGTCTCTTTCGTCTTCCACGACCGCGTATACCTCGGTCCGGTTGCAGGTCGAGAGCAGCACCGCCTCGGCGGCGATTCCTTCCTCTTTGAGTCGCCGGAGGAAAGGACGGCCCGCGCACGGCGGGAAAGCGACCTTCTCGCGCACCTCGACCGGGGCCGAGCGATGGTTCATCCCCGCAACCGCGACAAGCATCCCTCCACCTCCTCTTCCAGTTTCGAGTCCGGCCTCTCGCCGTTTTTCCTGGTCTTATCCAACCCTTCTACCACGCCAGCCCACTCGGGTCCAAAAAGCGCTTCGAGCTTGCTACGAATGGACCTCGCGAGCGTCGGGGACGCGCCGCCGGTCGAAACCGCCACCTGGAGCTTGCCCCGCCGGAGAGTCGAAGGCAGCGCGAAGTCTCCGTCGGAAGGCGCATCGGCGACGTTGATCGGGACGCCCCGCTCCCGCGCCTCCCTTGTAACAGCCGCGTTGACCTCTCTTATATCCGTCGCCGTGAAAGCTAGATACGCCCCTTCGAGGTCGCCACTCCTGTACGGACGACGGTGAACCTCGACGGCCACGCTTTCGAGCTCCGGTCCTATCTCCGGGGAGATCACCACGACCTCCGCCCGCGCCTGGAGGAGCTTGCGCGCCTTCCGGTTCGCAACCTCGCCTCCCCCGACGACCACGCACCTGCGCCCTTCGAGGTCCAGGAATATCGGGTACAGGATGGGACTCTCGACTTCGATCTCGAACCTCCAGACGGACGATCTCTACTGTTCCATTGCCTTACAAAGTGTTTCATGTGAGCGTATCCGGGACCGTATAAGCCTTCACCTTCCGCACTACGAGTCCTTCGTTTTTTCGAGGAGTTTTACGCCTTCGATTATCATCTCTTTGTCCACGGCTTTGCACATGTCGTAGATGGTCAGGGCGGCGACGCTGACCGCCGTGAGCGCCTCCATCTCGACCCCGGTTCGGTCGCTCGCCTGGGAGGTCGCCACGATGTCCACGCCTCGTTCTCCGACGGTGAATTCCACGTCTACGTTGGTCAGGTTCAGACCGTGGCAGAGTGGGATCAGATCTGGGGTCCTCTTGGCGGCCATCACTCCGGCGATCCTGGCCGTATTGAGCGCATCTCCTTTTGGCAGCGCCCGCTCCCGCAACAACTCCACGGTCTCCGGGGACATCCGCACGGTCCCGGCGGCCTTCGCGATGCGCCGGACCACCGCCTTCTCCCCGACGTCCACCATCCGGGCGGCGCCCTCACTGTCGAGGTGTGAAAAATCTGTCATCTCTTAACCTCCCGCCTCTCTGATGGATCCCGCACAGGACGGAATGCGGGGGAATCGAACCACCACGGCCGCATTGCGACCGCAAACCGGTTTTGAAGACCGGCCGGGCCACCAGGCCCACGCATTCCACGGGTTGGGCTCTCCATATACGGAAAGCCCGTATATATTAGCTTACCGGCTGCCGGTAGCGGCGAGTCAGGACGCGCACGTCGCCCGTACGGCTCGTCACGCCGGCGGCGTCGGAGTATTCAAGCCACGCCTGGGCGTATCGGCGGCTCGTACCAAGCAAGTCGCGGAAGCCGGACAAGGAGATCTCATCTTGCTCCCGGCAGACTTCCTTTATCTTCCCCAGGACTATCTCGGCGGTCTCCCCGGAAGCGAAAAGCTGCTCCCCGAGACGCACGGCCTCCCCGCGCTTGAGGAGCAGCCGGATGCCCGATGTCATCTCTAAGACCGGAGGCTCGACGCCCGCGCCCCGGAGGGTTTCCAGGGCGACTTTCGCCTCTTCTTCGATCTCCGGCGGAACCTCGTGCGTGCCAGGCAGCCTTACCCCGGAGCCGGTTACCCGCAGCTCGCGCCCGTCCATCGCGCCGAGCAAAGCGTCGGCCAGACGCGGAGCGAGCCCGGTCGCGGCGCGAGCTTCGGCGACGGTCAACTCCGGGTTCTCGGGACGCTCCCGGCCACGCTTCTTCAAGACTTTTACGAGCCGTTTTCGCGCAGCCGAGATCTCCACATCAGGCGCGTAGAAGACCCCGAGTTCGACGACCTCCGGGACTTTTTCCGCCGCCAACCTCACCTCTTCCGGCGTCGTCGATACCGCCAGGGACAGCTCGTCGGCGGTCATCCCCTCGCCTGAGGAACGAGCGAGCGCGAGCGGCACGCTGCGCGCCAGGTCCCCGCTTTCGAGGGCTTCGAGCCATCCGGGGTCGGGACGGCGGCCGGTCGGAGCGGGGTCGAGAATCGTTCCGCCGCCGATAGTAGTCTGCGGGCTAGAAGAGCGGAGGATAAAGCGGTCGCCGGAGACGACCACCAGCGGGTCCTGCAAAGAGAGCCGCGCAAAAGCGCTCTCTCCGGGTTTCAGTTCATCGCGATCGAGCAATCGCACCCGGGCGTTCGTCGCCCGCGTGCCGTGGTGGAACCGCACCTGGACTCCGCGCTTGAGCGGCCGCGCGCCTTCCAGCAGCCGGATACGCGCATCGAGGCTTCGGGTCTTGGGGACGGGACGTGAGAGGAGCACCTCGCCCGGCTCCATCTCCGAAGCCTCGACGCCCACGAGGTCCAGGGCGGTGCGAGCTCCGGCGTAGGCGACTTCCGCCGGATGACCGTGGTTCTGTATGCCGCGCACTCGGGGACGAAGGCCCGACGCCGAGTACAGAGTGTCGCCGGGGCGCACTTCACCCGACCACAGCGTGCCAGTGACGATCACCCCGATCCCCTTTAGCACGAACGCCCGATCCACCGGAAGACGCGCCAACGTACCGCCGGATCCCCCGCCCGACGAACCGATGGCGAGACTATCAAGCGCCCGCAGAAGCTCCTCCACACCTTCACCCGTAACGCCGCTCACCGGGAGGATCGGTGCGTCGAGGCCGGTTGATTCAAGCAACTCTTCGGCGTCCAGTTGCGCCAGCGTGGCTGTCTCTTCGTCCACGGCGTCGACCTTGGTGAGCGCCACGACGCCCCGCTCGACACCGAGCACCCTCAGCACGTCGAGGTGCTCCCTGGTCTGGGGCATCACGCCATCGTCGGCGGCGACCACGAGCAGGAATGCGTCCACCCCGGTCGCCCCGGCGACCATGTTCTTTACGAAGCGCTCGTGGCCCGGCACATCCACGAGGCTCACCCGGCGGCCGCCCGGCAACTCAAGCTCCGCGTATCCCGCCACTATGGAGATGCCTCGCCGGTGCTCCTCCTCCAGCCGGTCGGTGTCAGTGCCGGTCATGTAGCGGACCAGCGTCGTCTTGCCGTGGTCCACGTGTCCGGCCGTCCCGATGGTGAGCGCTATCGGCCGCTCGTTCCTCTCGCCCACTACAGTCTGCCTATGGCTTCTACGATTGCCTCCTCGTCGCCCAGCAGCATCGTCCGCAGATCTAGCCACAGCCGCCCCTCGTACACGCGCCCGACTACCGGAGGGTCGGACGCCCGTAGCTTCGCGGCCAGGGCGTCTGCGTCAGTGCCGCCCATACATACGGAGTAAGAGGGGATCTCATAGACCGGCAACGTACCGCCGCCACTCCGCGCAACCGACGGGGACGTGTCAACCTCTAGGTCTGGCGCGGCTTCGGATAGATCTTCCGCCAGCCGCCGGGCGCGTTCTTCCAGCTCATCGATCGGGGCGTGGATCATGCGGAGCGTCGGCAACTCCTCGGTGGCGGTTCCTTCCAGGTAAGCGCTCAAGGTCGCTTCGAGTCCGGCCAGGCAAAGTTTGTCGGCCCGGACGGCCCGCGCCAGCGGGTGCCCACGCATCCCGGAGATCCAACGTGATGCCCCGACCGCTATCCCGGCTTGCGGCCCGCCGAGCAGTTTGTCCCCGGAGAAGATGGTGAGCGCCGCCCCGTCCCGGACGACGCTCTGCACCCGAGGCTCGTCGCTTATTGGCAACAACGCCCCGCTCCCTACGTCGGCGACCACCGGAGGACCGAGTGTCGCAAGCTCCGCGACGCCGACCGACTCGGTAAAGCCCTGGA
>JBBPZK010000068.1:0-5530 GCA_038199155.1 Rubrobacterales bacterium
ACAAAAGACGGTGCGCCGGGGGCGCGCTCGTCGGACGTGGTCGCGTCGAAGGCCGGGTTCTTCCAGGACCTCGTCTCGGTCGCAATCCGGGCGCTCCGCCAGATCCCACGCGAGCCCGAGGCCGTGATACCGGCGCTTATCATCCCGATCTTCTTTTTCGTGGTGAACGTCGGGTCGCTGGGGGACATCGCCGGACGGGTAGGCGTCGGGGACTTCAAGGCGTTTCAGTTACCGGTGGCGATCATCTTCGCCGTGACCGGCGTCTCGCGGGCGAGCGCCCTCGTCACCGATATCACCGGCGGCTACTTCGACCGGCTCCTCTTGACCCCGGTCAATCGGCTGGCGCTCTTGCTCGGGCTCATGATCGCCGACTTCGCCCTCGTCGTCGCCCTCTCCATCCCGGTCCTGATCCTGGGCTTCATAGTAGGCGTCGGCTTCTCCACCGGAATCCTGGGACTCCTGCTCTTCCTCCTCCTCGCCGGGCTCTGGGGCCTCGCCTTCACCGGCTTTCCCTACGCCATCGCGCTCAAGACCGGCAACCCGGCCGCCGTCAACTCCAGCTTCATCCTGTTCTTCCCCTTCGCCTTCCTGACCACCACCTTCCTCCCCCAGGAAGCGCTGACCGGCTGGCTCTCCACGATAGCGACCTTCAACCCCGTAACCTACCTTCTCGCCGCCCTCCGCTCACTCCTCACCGGAGGCTGGCAGGCGGCCCCGATACTCAAAGGAATCGCCGCCATCGCCGTAGTCGCGGCCATAAGCTTCACCCTCGCCATGACCGCCCTGCGAGGTCGCGTCTCCCGAGGATGATGGTTGTTTGAAGGCTCCGATACAAGATATGGTCCAGGACTAGTCCGGCGGACAGTAGCTGGTAGCCGACTGAAGAGAGGACTCGCGGTATGGACGAGAAGGAACGTACGAAGGCCCAGGGACGGGAGAGGCGGCGGGTCCTGATCGAAAACCTCAACCGGAAAGAAGAGACCTTAAAAGAACGCGAGCTACGAGAGCAAGAATCCTCCAAGCGCGGACAGCTCACGCGGACAGCTCACGGAGGAAGAGTTTGCGGTACAGATGGAGATAGAACACCAGCGCTCGCGCAGAGGTTTCGCCGGCCCGGTGTAGCATCCCTCATACGATATCGGCAACGATGAGCAATTAGCCCCAGTCCTCACCGGTATGCTCTCCGAGGGTCGGTGGAGGACGCCGGATCGGCGGTCTTTCTCCGTCCAGGATCAGGGGTGACGCGAGCAGATCCAACCCTCCCGCTGACGGATGCTCGACCGTCTGCAACATCCCCGAGCCAAGCACGTGCTCGTCAGAGAATACTTCCTCTAAACTGTTGACCGGCCCGCACGGAACGCCTGCTTCACGGATAGCTTCGACCCACTCATCCGCCGTCTTCCTGGAGAACTCCTCCTGCAACGCTACGACTAACTCCTCGCGGTTGGCGACCCGGTCAGGGTTGGTTGCGTACCGCTCGTCATCGGCGAGGTCTTCGCGGCCCATAGCCTCGCACAGCTTCCGGAACTGGGCGTCGTTGCCGACCGCGACGGCGATTGGCTTGTCCGAGGTTTCGAAGGTCTGGTAGGGGACGATGGTCGGGTGGGCGTTGCCCATGCGGCCCGTGTCTTCCCCTGAAACGAGGTACTCCTGGGCGCGGTTGGCGAGCCAACTCAGGGTGCTCTCGAAGAGCGGTACCTCTATGCGAGCTCCCTCGCCGGTCGTGGAGCGTCGGTGAAGCGCGGCCAGGATGGCGTTCGATGCGTACAGGCCGCAGACGATGTCCGCTATGGCGACGCCGACTTTAGTAGGTTCCCCGCCCGGTTCGCCTTCGGCTTCTCCGTCGGGTTGGCCGGTGATGCCCATTATGCCGGCTCGAGCCTGGACCAGGAAGTCGTAGCCGGGACGGTCTTCATCCGGGCCGGGGCCGAAGCCGGTTATGGAGCAGTAGATGAGGCCGGGGTTCTGTTCCCTGAGTTCTTCGTAGCCGAGGCCGAGCTTTTCGAGGGCGCCGCGTTTCCAGTTCTCGATCAGGATGTCTGCACCATTTGCGAGACGTTTTATGTTTTCGAGGTCTCCGTCGTCTTTGAGGTCCGCTGTTATCGAGCGCTTGTTCCGGTTGACGGAGAGGAAGTACGCCGACTCTCCTCCGGCGAAAGGAGGTCCCCAGTGGCGGGTGTCGTCGCCGGTTTCGGGTCGCTCTACTTTGATCACGTCGGCCCCGAGGTCCGCTAAAACCATCGTCGCGTATGGTCCGGCAAGGACCCGCGAAAGGTCCAGCACTTTCACCCCGTCGAGCGGTAGTTTCTCCACACGACGAGTTTATCGTAAGAGAAGTCGTAGCCGGAAGTGGACTTTGTGGAATAATTCATCTGGTGAGAGGCGATCAGGAGAGGTGAGATCATGGCTACGACAAAGACCACGAGACAAAGAAGCGAGGCCGGTACTTCGGGACGTTCGGAGGCCCACGACTTGCTGAACATAGACGCCCACCTCTCCGAAGAAGAGAAGAATATTCGGGACGAAGTCCGCTCTTTCGTAAACGAGAAGATAGCGCCGAACGTCAGTGAGTGGTGGGAGAAGGCTATCTTCCCTCGGGATATCGTCCCGGAGATGGGCTCCCTCGGCCTGCTCGGGATGCACCTGGAAGGCTACGGATGCGCCGGAAAGAGCGCGGTCGCCTACGGCCTGGCGTGCATGGAGCTCGAAGCCGGCGACTCGGGACTCAGGACTTTCGTCTCCGTGCAAGGGTCGCTTGCTATGTCGGCGATCCACGAGTTCGGCTCCGAGGAGCAGAAACAGGAGTGGCTCCCGAAGATGGCCGCCGGTGAAGCTATCGGCTGCTTCGGCCTGACCGAGCCGACCGCCGGGAGCGACCCGATCAGCATGAAGACGTTCGCCCACCGGGACGGTTCTGATTGGATCCTCAACGGCTCTAAGCGTTGGATCGGGATGGGCTCCATCGCTGACGTGGCCGTAATATGGGCGCAGACCGACGACGGCGTGCGTGGCTTCCTTGTCCCAACCGACACTCCGGGCTTCGAAGCTATCGACATACAGCACAAGATATCGCTACGAGCCTCCATCCAGTGCGACCTGACCTTCGAGGACGTGCGTCTCCCCGAAAGCGCGATGCTGCCGGGGGCGAAGGGCATGAGGGGGCCGTTCACGTGTCTCAACGAGGCCCGGTACGGCATCGTGTGGGGGACGATGGGGGCGGCGAGGTCCTGCTACGAGACGGCCCTGGACCACGCTGCGAGCCGGGAGCAGTTCGGCAAGCCACTGTCGTCTTTCCAGCTCACTCAGCAGAAGCTCGTGAACATGATGCTTGAGATAGAGAAAGGAACGCTCGTCGCGTTGCACCTCGGGAGGATGAAGGACGCCGGAGAGTTGCGACCGGAGCAGATCTCCTTCGGCAAGCTCAACAACGTCCGGGAAGCTCTCGCTATCGCGCGTGAGGCTCGTACCATCCTCGGCGGCAATGGCATCACCCTCGATTATCCGGTTATACGGCACATGAACAACCTCGAAAGCGTCCTGACCTACGAGGGCACGAGCGAGGTTCATTCCCTCATCCTCGGCCAAGTCATAACCGGGGAGCAAGCCTTCCGCTAGAATCCCCCTCTACGGAACCTGAATGTTTACGAGTTCTTGGATGGATCGGGAGGTAGCATGGCGCAGATGAAGGTCGCGAAGGTGGAAGAGTTCGGGGAACCGGAGATACTAAAGTACACTGACGCCGAACGCCCGGAACCTGGTGACGGAGAAGTCCTGATCGAGGTGAAGTCAATCGGCGTCAACTTCGCCGATACGATGCGCCGCCGCAACCAGTACGTCTTGCGCCAGGAACTCCCCTTTATCCCCGGCTCCGAAGTTGCGGGCGTCGTCGCCGGAGTTGGTAACGGCGTCGAGGGCGTGGGGGAGGGCGACCGGGTCGTCACGCTGCTCGGGACAGGCGCCTACGCCGAGTACGCCGTCGCCCCGGCTGAGACCTTGATCCCCATTCCCGAAGATCTGGATTTCGACGCTGCGGCGGCGATCCCCTTGCAGGGCCTGACCGCCTACCATGTCATAAGGACCTCCGGGGCGATGCAACCGGGTGAGAGGGTCCTGGTCCACGCGGCGGCCGGGGGCGTCGGGGCACTCGCCGTCCAGATGGCGAAGCTCCTCGGCTCGGGAGAGGTCATCGCGACTGCCGGCAGCCAGGAGAAGCTCGACTTCGCCGGGTCTCTCGGCGCCGACTTTCTCATAAATTACACGGAGGATGACTGGCCGGATCAGGTCCGCGAGGCGACCGGCGACGACGGGGTGGACATCGTCCTGGAGATGGTCGGTGGAGATTTCCTGGAGAAGAACCTGCGCTGCATGGCTGCGTGGGGGAGGATGGTCGTCTTCGGGGCGGCGAGCGGGGAGCGGGGGAGCATCGTTCCGGTTGACCTGATGCGTAAGAATCACGCCGTCGTCGGCTTCTTTCTGCCGCAGGTCATGAGCCGTCCGGAGCTATTCGGGCCGAGTTTGCAGGAGATACTCGGTTGGATCCAGGACGGACAACTGAAACTAACCATCGGCGCCCGCTACTCCCTCGAAAATGCCGCCAAAGCCCACGAAGACATCGAAGGCCGCCGCACTACCGGCAAGATCGTCCTGAACCCCGAGAACTTCTAGAGAGCGGTACAAACACATAGAAAACAAGCGGAATACCTCGCGAAACGCGGCCGTGCTCTCATACCTCGAAGCTGGGACTGGTAGCCGTACCGCCCTCCTGATCCACGGCAACTACGCCGGCAAGTCCTGGTGGCGCGAACTACTCACCGACCCACCCGAGGACTCCCGCCTCATCGCCCCGGACATGCCCGGCTTCGGCCATAGCCCAGGCGGCGCGGGCTTCAGGCCGTCGATGTCCCGCTACGCCCGGAGCCTGACGGACTTCCTCGACGACCTCAGCGTGGAGCGGCCCGTTCTCGTCGGCCACTCCTTCGGCGGCGCTGTAGCCGTGGAGATGGCCCTCGCCGCCCCCGAGCGCTTCCCGGCCATGCTACTCCTCAGCCCCGCGCCGCTCACCGGTCTCCACACGCCGGGCTTCATATATCCCCTCCTGGAGAGCTACCGTTACGACCGGCGCGGCCTTCGCCGGGCGCTCCGGCGCATAATGCGAACCAACG
This sequence comes from Rubrobacterales bacterium, assembly GCA_038199155.1. GTDB lineage: Bacteria > Actinomycetota > Rubrobacteria > Rubrobacterales > Rubrobacteraceae > JBBPZK01. Next base: position 5,163 of record JBBPZK010000068.1, read on the forward strand.
TCCCACCGTACCTCGACGACCTCGTCACCGAGGCCCGCATGATGCACCCGGCGAACTTCTCCGGCAACGCCCGCCTCCTCTCCAACTGGAGCCTCAACGGGGAGTCTCGCCTCTACACGAACCCGGTCCTCGTCGTCTCCGGCAACCGCGATACCCTCGTCTCGCCGTCCTCCGCGAAAGCGACCGCCCGAGCCTTCCCGGCCGGATCCTACCTGAGCCTCGGCGACGTCGGTCACAGCCCTCAGATAGAGGCCCCGGGCCTCGTCCGAAAGCTGCTCACCAGCATTTTAGATCGGTAGTATAAAACAGTACGATAATACGGAAGCACACATCGCTACGCTGTTCGGCTCACCTTCTGCGTCCGGGCA
>JBBPZK010000069.1:0-2200 GCA_038199155.1 Rubrobacterales bacterium
AGTGGACCCACCGGATCATCATCTTTCTCGATACGGGTTCGAGGCTCCCACCTGGGGAGCGAATCGCGCCGACAGTCAAGGTATCCAACCTCCAGCCCGTGAGCCCCGCATCAAACAGAACTCTTCCGGGTTAGCCTCCGGTGGAATCGAGCGAAGAAATCCCAGCGAACTAACGCCGGAAGTTCGTACTCTGAGTATGGTTATTATACACCAGAGGTAGGAGACCGGCCAGTACCATGCCGCTCGAAGTCATCGGAGGCCTCCCTTGTGAGTCGGAGCAGAGCTTCGTCAAGCCCGTCTCCGAGCGGGTCGTTGTCGCAGTAGAAGACCGGCTTTCCCTCCATCTCTCCCCTGCGCGTCACCACGTCAACCGCCGCCGCTTTTATCTCCGTCAGGTACACCTCGACACCGCCCATGTCTTTGAGGTCTACGGCGAGCCGCCGACGGTCGGAGAGGTTCCCGGAGGCTGCCACCACTTCACAACCGTACAACTCCTCCAGGTGACGCGCGAGCTTGCCCAGCACCGCCGGGGGCGCCGTCGAAACGTAGCCGACTCGCAACCCTTCCAGGTCTCCCACGGGCCGCGGCCGGAAGACGACCGGGATGACTTCCATGGCGGGCTTTACCTGCCGGACTTGCCCCACTATCTTCTCTATCTTCTCCCGCCCGGCCATCGGTTCCTCGCTCATGGTGAGGAGCAACAGGTCCGAGACGAGCAGCCTGTAGGCCCCGAGAAAGCCGGTAATGTACTCGGGGTCCTGGTGCGCCCCGGCCACTAGCACGCGCCTCCCGACCTCGACCGGCGGCACGGCGGCGCCCGAGCCGTCGAAAACGGTAACGCCGGTGTCGAGGGTGTTGGCTATCTTCGCGCCTTCTACCACGTTTGAAATAAACGGCTCTCCGGCGAGCCCACCACCGCAGCGGCGGCAACCGACCGTAACGACGCGGCTCAGGGCGGCCGTCTCGTAGTAGTCGCTGGCCGCGTGCGAGCCACGTTTCAGGGCCTCCAGCAGGTGCTCGCTACCGACCTTGAGCTTGTGGCCTTCGATCACCTCCGGTTCGGCAGGACCTCCACGCCCCATCGAGACGACGCCGGGCGCGAATCCTTCGCGGGCCAGCAGTCGCGCCAGATATCCTGCGACGGCCGTCTTGCCGACCCTCTTGCCCGTTCCGATCACCGCGAGCGAAGGTTTCTCCGAGACCGCATGATACTCCGGCGGCCGCAACTCAAAGTCGCTCCCGACGTACCTGACTCCGGCCGCGAGAACGAGCGAGGCTATACGCATCCGGTCCCTATAACCGACCACCGGCTCATCAGAAAGATCAACCACAACATCCACCGGATACTCCGAGAGCGCCTTCTCTACAGCAGAAGCCGGGTTCTCACCAGTGACGAGCGGCACGCCATATTCTGCCCCCTCCTTCAGCTTCTCCGTGCCGCCCAGAAAAGCGGCCGCGACCGCTTCGGCGTTCATGGACGCGCCCACGCTCGCCATGGCGTCCGTGACCACGGGAGGGTAGTGTTCGCCGTCTATCAGGAAGAGCGCCCGCCGTCTTTGCACGCGCGGTAGAACCTAGTGTTCGCCGAGGGGAAGCTCGGCGTCTATCTTCTCCTCGTGACGCCAGTACTGGTGCGATTCCGAGTCGAAGTCGAGCGTCAGTTCCCGCTCCTTGAACGGATATTTCCTGAAGACCCTCACCCGTCCATCTTCGATCTCGATGATATTGTAGCAAGGTCGCGTGTTTCCCCGCAGGCGGGTCGTCGAGGCGGTCCCGGCGTTCACGATAAACATGTTTTCGAGCTTCCACGAGTACGGCACATGCTTGTGCCCGGACAGGACCAGGTCCACCCCGACCTCATCCAGCATCTCCAGTATGTCCCCTGCATCGAAGATGATGTTCCGTTCCCTGCCGGTTCCAGGGATCGGGAGCAAATGATGGTGGACCACGAAGATCTTGACCCTCTCCCCGGCGTCCGAGAAAGCCTCCCGGATAAACTCGTAGTGCTCCCGCCCGACCCTACCGTCGTTCAGGTCAGGCTCCGAGGAGTCAACACCGACCATCACGGCGTCGTCGAAGTCTATGACGGAGTATCGCTCTCCGAACAACCGCTCGAAGTGGACGTAGCCGACGTTGCGCGAATCGTGGTTGCCGGGGATCACCATGACGTGCTCGCACTGGAAGCGCCGGACATACTCCG
>JBBPZK010000070.1:0-12163 GCA_038199155.1 Rubrobacterales bacterium
ACTTCTTCGAGCGTCGAAGCGCTGTCCACGGCCCCGAGGTTGGTGGCTTTCTCAAGCACTTCCGGCGCATCGACACCGTAGACTTCCCAGCCGTGTTTGCGGGCGGCTAGCCCCACGGAACCGCCGATCAGACCGACTCCTATTATCCCGAGCGTGCGGCTCATGCCGTCAATATACTCTCAAGAGATTGCCTCGATGACCCGGTCGTTCTCTCCGGAGTTACCGACCGTCACCCGGCTCCAGTCGACCGGATATCCTAGGGCGGCGCCTTCTCTCACCAGGACCCCGGCCCGCTCGAAATCGTCCGTACCGAATTGGACCATCACGAAGTTCCCCTGCGACGGGATGAAGTCCAGGTTCGCGTGCTCGAACGCCTGTTGCAGACGCTTGCGTTCCCGGATCACGAACTCCGCCCGCCCTCGCACCTTGTCCTGGGCGAGCATCGAGGCCGTGGCCGCCACCTGGGCGACGAGGTTGACCGAGACCGGGAAACGGACCCGTTCTGCGTAGTCGGCGATTTTCTCCGGCGCGATCCCGTAACCTGCCCTGAGGCCGGCGAGCCCGTGCGCCTTGGAGAACGTGCGGGCAACCACGACGTTCTCACTTTCGAGGGCCAGGGTGTGAGAGTTTTCGTAGGCCGGGTCGTCTATGAACTCTACGTAGGCTTCGTCCACTATCAGGAGCACGTTTTCGGGCAACTCCCCGGCAAGTTCCCGCACCCTTTCCAGGGTCAGGTACGTGCCGCTCGGGTTGTTTGGGTTGCAGAGGATCACGGCTCTCGTCTCCGCCCCGACCGCCGAGAGCAGCGCTTCGGGCTTGACTTCGCCCCGCTCCGTGAGAGGAACGGGCCTGGCTTTTACGCCCAGGACGGCGCAGAGCGTTGGGTAGAGGCTGAACGACGGCCAGGGGTAGACGATCTCACCGCCGCCCGGCAGTAGTTGGAGGACGTTCAGTAAGACTTCGCTGGACCCGTTGCCGACGAGGACGTTGGAGGGCTCGCTGCCGGCGTTCGCGCTCGCTATAGCCTCGCGGAAGCGGGAGGCGTGGCTGTCCGGGTATCGGTTGGCGCGGGGCAGCACTTCGGAGATGGCCGCTTCGGCTTCCGGGAGCGGGCCGAAGGCGAGCTCGTTGGAGGTGAGCTTCGCGTAACCTTTCTCGTCCGTCCCCTCGGCCGCCATCCTCCATGACTTCGGCGGAACGTAGGGGCGCAAAGATTCCAACTCCGCTCTAAACTTCAACCTGCGGCTCCTCTTCAACTCTGTTTCAGTCTCGGACACGACTCCCAAAGAGTAGACCCCGGCGCGGGACCTTGCAACGGTAGGTGGTTGTCTTACGGGCCGCTTGCGGATAGAATCGCAACTCTTATGGAAAATGAGATGTTACAGGAAAAAGTTCAGTCCCTCAGAGAGCAGGTAGACGAGGTGGATCTCCAGTTGATCCAGTCTCTCAACGAGCGGGCGCGTATCGTGCAGGAACTCGCCACGATAAAGGCCGATGCGGGGGTTGCTATCTTCGACCCGAGACGCGAGGAGGAGATCCTCCAGAAGGTCGCGGATCAGAACCCCGGTCCCATATATGACACTTCGATGCGCGAGATATTCGAGTTGATCCTGCACCGCATCCGGGATCTCGAAATTCAACGCGGGGAGTTTTACAAATAGCAATGGACGTTTCAGCGCAAGTAAAAACCGACGTAAAGACCGCCAACGGCATGATTCAACCGGGCTCGTTCCGGGTGATAGCCGGTCCCTGCACCGTGGAGAGCTACGACCAGTTCCTCGCCTCCGCGAAAGCAGTGAAACAGGCGGGCTTCGAGTACATCCGCGGCGGAGCGTTCAAACCTCGCACCTCCCCGTATTCTTTCCAGGGCCTCGGCCAGGAAGGTTTGGAAATACTCTCGGAGGTTTCAGGCGAGCTTGGCTTGAAGGTCGTTACGGAAGTAATGGACCCCTACGACATCGAGGCCGTGATGGAGCACGCCCAGGTGCTCCAGATCGGGGCGCGCAACATGGCGAACTTCTCGCTTCTCAGGCGCATCGGCGCGGCTATCGCGGGTACGGACCGTGGCGTGCTACTCAAGCGCGGCCTTTCGGCGACGGTTGATGAGTGGCTGAAAGCAGCCGAGTACGTGACGAGCGAGGGTGGAGACAACGTCGTTCTCTGTGAGCGGGGCATTCGTACCTTCGAGACGGCCACGCGCTTTACGCTCGACCTCTCCGCGGTCATCGTCGCCAAGAGGTTGACGGATCTGCCGGTGATCGTAGACCCGTCTCACGCCGCCGGACGGCGCGACCTGGTTATACCGCTCTCCAAAGCGAGCGTAGCCGCCGAGGCCGACGGGCTGATGGTCGAGAGCCATCACGACCCGCAGGAGGCGCTTTGCGACGGGGAGCAGGCGCTACCCATCGAGGCCTTAATGGATTTGCGCGGCACTTTGCAGCCGTTCGCCAGCGCGATGGGCCGGAAGGTCATCTAGTCCGGGAGAGATGCTCCAAGGGGCTCGGATGAGCCTGCTAAAGGGACGTTTCCGGCTCGAACGCGAGCTCGGGTCGGGTGGTATGGCGCGGGTATTTCTCGGCGCTGACGAGGTGCTCGGCCGTACAGTGGCGGTCAAAATCCTCAAACCGGGATTCGCGGGGTCGGAGATCTCCGACCGCTTCCGACGCGAGGGGCGCACTTTCGCGAGGCTCTCTCACCCGAATATCGTCCAGGTCTACGACGCCGGCGAGGCTCACCTAGACGGTCGAGAGGTCGCTTATATCGTCATGGAGTACGTCTCCGGCGGTGACCTCAAACAACTCGTGGATGAGAAAGGCTCCCTGGACGAAGGAGAACTCGTCCGGATCGGAACCGGCGCGGCCTCCGCCCTGGCTCACGCTCACGGGCGCGGTGTGATCCACCGGGACGTGAAACCGCACAACATTCTCCTCGACGGCGGCGGAAGCCCCAGACTGACGGATTTCGGGATCGCCCGCGCCTTCGACGCCACCTACGCCACTCGTACCGGCACCTACCTCGGCACGGCCCTCTACTCTTCTCCAGAACAATTGCGGGGCGAGAAGGCGACGGCCAAGAGCGACGTCTACTCTTTGGGCGTAACGCTTTACCAGGCGGCGACCGGGGAACCGCCTTTTACCGGGAGCCCGCTAGAGTTGGCCGACCAGCACGCCACGAGGAACCCGGTCCCACCCCGAGAGAACGGCGCTACGGTTGGACCGGCGATGGAAACTCTGATCCTCGATTGTCTGGCGAAAGACTCCGCCGCCCGTCCCGCCGCGGAAGAGGTTCGCGACCGTCTAGCGGAGTCCCATCAGCCTGCGCCCAGTGACCGCACCAGGGTCGCACCGCCTGCCAGGAAGCAAGCCGCAACCGGAAGAGTCCGGACGGCGCCGACGGCACGGTCGGGAAACCGGCAACGCGCGCGTGGTGTGCTCGCGCTCCTCGTCTTGCTGGTCGTCGTGGCGCTAGCTGGCGTGGCGCTGGTAGTGCCCAACCTTATTGGGTCCAACGCCGGTTCGCCGCAGGGCGGTAAGAAAGAAGCCCGACCGTCGGCGAGCGTGCAGAAACCTCCCCGCCAGGAAGCCAAAAAGCGAGAGTCTGCCCGGAAGAAGCCTTCTCAGCAGGCGGCTGCCCGGCCCCAAGCAACTGTTTCGCAACAGAAGACCGTTCCCCAGCAGACGGCCCAGACTTCCAGAGAGCAGGACGGTTCAGCCGGTGGTCTGACGGCGGCGGCCGCCGAAAAAACGGTAGAGGAGATGTACACGAGCGCCGCCGCGAAAAACTACAATGCATCTTACGATCTACTCTCTACCGAATCGAAGCAAAATACGGTCGGTTCCGAGGCGAATTGGGCCGGTACGTTCGACACCCTCGAAAGCATAAAGTTCGTCGAAGGTCCGACGGCCACGGTGAACGGGGATACGGCGACGGTCACGGGTACCACGATAGCTGTACACGTCGATCATACCGAGCGCAACACGGGGACCTGGACTCTCGTTGACGAGGGTGGACAGTGGAAGGTCAATTACTGGAGCGTCCAGGTCCGGCGACTATAATGGCGCAAAGCCACGGAAGGGAAGCATCCTGAAGACTATATTTACGGCGGTAATCTCGGCTCTGGTGGGTGGTTTGATCGCCGCCGCGCTAGTTTTGATCGGGATGTTCGGGTTTGGGACACAGTCGTCCGGGCTGGGCGATAAGTCCGGCAACGTGACGATCAAGGAAGCTCCCGCGCCCTCACAAAGTAGCGTCGCTTCGACGGGCGGTTCCGATTTCTCGGCGCGCAAGGTATACAAACGAGACGGTCCCGGTGTCGTAAGCGTGGACGTGGCTTCGAAGCAGGGCGCGGCCGGAGGGTCTGGGTTCGTGCTGGACAAGAACGGTCACATCGTCACCAACCAGCACGTAGTCGAGGGGGCGGACGGCATCTCGGTGCAGTTCGCCAATGGCGCGCGCAAGGAGGCGAAGGTCGTCGGGCAGGACCCGTCCACCGACGTCGCATTGCTAAAAGTGGACGCCCCGAAAGAGTTGCTCGCGCCGCTTACGCTCGGTGACTCGAAATCGGTCGGGGTGGGTGAGCCGGTGGTCGCCATCGGGAACCCCTTGAATGTTGGGATCAGCGTGACGAGCGGTATCGTCAGCGCCATCGGGCGTCCTATAAAAGCCCCGAATAACTACACCATAAGCAACGCCGTGCAGACCGACGCGGCCATAAACCCAGGCAACTCCGGCGGGCCGTTACTCGACTCGGGCGGCACTGTCATCGGGATAAACGCCCAGATCGCCTCCCAGACGGGCGCTTCTCAGGGCGTCGGGTTCGCCATCCCGATAAACACTGTGAAAACCGTGGTCAAGCAACTCGGGACGACTGGCAAGGTCGAGCACGGCTACATCGGGGTGAAGATGTTCCCGGCGGGCATCGGAGAGATCGGCGCTTACGCCGCCCTCTCGGATGAGACGCTCAAGAAAAAGTACGGTCTGCCCTCGCACGGGGCGATAGTGAGCGACGCCGTCAAGGGTAGTCCGGCGGAAAAGGCCGGTATCTCCGGGGGGAAGGAGAAAGATATCGGCGGGCTCGGGAAGATCCCGCTCGGGGACGTCATAACCGAGGCGAATGGAGAGCAGGTGGAGACCCCGGACGACGTCATAAACGTGGTCAACAACCTCAAACCCGGCGACCGCATAAAGCTCACGGTCGTCACCCCGAACGAGAAGCCCAGGCAGGTCGAGGTAAAGCTCGCGACCCAACCCCGAAAAGGTTAGACGCCACAGCCATAGGGGCGGTTGCCGGGATTGTTTCCCGAATCGTGGAATGGTAAAGTGCCGCTTCGCCGCTGGAGACTCTGGCGGCTAGGACTGGAGGTGTCGTGGCGCGTGGCAGGGTAAAGTGGTTCTCCGAGGAGAAGGGCTACGGCTTCATCGAGAACGAGGAAGATGGCGAGGACCTCTTCGTCCACTTCCCCGAGATAGTGGGTGAGGGCTTCAAGAGCCTCGACGAGGGGGCGAAAGTAGAGTTCGAGGTCATCGACGGACGGCGAGGCAAGCAAGCCTCGAAGGTCGAGGCCGTGGGATAGAAGCGGAGGCCAGTGCGCTTGTACCCGGCTTCTTTTTTTAGGGGGAGCGATGGAGGAGCTAAAGCGGGCCGCCGCATACGCCGCTGTAGAAGCCAGTGTAAAGAGCGGTATGGTGGTCGGGCTCGGGACTGGTTCGACGGCTTCGTGGGCGGTTACGAGGATCGGGGAGCTAATCTCTTCGGGGGAACTACGGGGCATCCGGGGAATTCCAACTTCGGAGCGGACGGCGGAATTGGCGCGGGAGGCGGGAGTAGAGGTGATCTCGTTGGCGGACGCCGACCCGGAGATTGTCATAGACGGGGCCGATGAGATCTCCCCGTCTCTGGGCCTGATCAAAGGTCTCGGCGGAGCCCTCTTGCGCGAGAAGATCGTCGCATCCTCCGGCACGGACGGGCTAATAGTCGTAGCCGACGACTCGAAACTCGTCGAAGCCCTGGGAAGAGGCCCTCTGCCGGTGGAAGTAGACCCATTCGGGTGGGAGGCGACCCTGCGCTCACTAGCGGCTTTGGGCTGCGAGCCGACGCTCAGGATGGACGAGTGGCAGCCGTTTGTGACCGACGGCGGACACTACACGATAGACTGTCTCTTCTCTACCATAGACGACCCTGGGGCGCTGGAAGTCGAGATAAAAAACATACCTGGCGCCCTCGAATGCGGGCTCTTCGTCGGGCTCGCATTCGAGGCGTTCGTGGCCCGCGACTCGGGGTCGGGCGCTGAAGTTAGGAGGCTCTCGCCGGACGGTTAGCCATCCGCTAGCCGGTAATTATTCGGCGGAAGCTCCGAAGCCGGCCCGGACGCCGGTGCGGCGGGAGCGTTCCTTCTCTATGACCAGTTTGTATATGGAGTCGTGCTCCACGAAGACGGTCGCCCGCCCGTCCTGCATCTTCGCCTTGAGGTAGTCGTCGGAGATCTCCAAATTGGCGAGGTCCCCTGACTCTACGGTGAAGGTGTCCCTCCTGTCCCAGATAACGAGGTTCGCCTCCTCGTTGCGGGCCTCGTCGACGACTTCCTGTACGAGCTCTTTTCTCATGTTCTCACTCCTGTTTTAGAGAGGTAACTTTCGAGTCGCGGCCTATTCTACTTTAGAAGGAGTCAAGAGGAGAGGGGCGGTGTATGTGATGCCGCTTGCTAGAAGCGTGGACCTTATGTAGTAGCCTCTACTGGTGGCTACTACCAAGACAGCGGGTGAGATCCTCGAAACCGTTGTCGAGGATGGACAGAAAGAACTCGAACGGGCCAGCGCTGGGCTCGCCTTCTCCGGGTTGGCCGCCGGGTTGAACCTGTCGTTCGGGGTGGTCGCCATGGCGGTCGTCGGGGCGATGACCGGCAAGATAGGACTCGCGGCCATGCTGGTCTATCCGATAGGATTCCTGATCGTGATCCTGGGCCGCGCCCAATTGTTTACCGAGAACACAGTGACGCCCGTAACCGTCGTCCTGACCAACCACCGGCAGTTCCCGAACATGATTCGGATGTGGACGGTGATCTTCGTCTCTAACTTGCTCGGCACCACGATCTTCGCCGCCGTCGTAGTCTACGGTAGAGTGTTGGAGGGCCTTCCCATGGACCTCCTACTCAAGGAAGTGGACCATTTGTTGGCTTACGGGTTCTGGACCACCAGCATAAAAGCCGTGTTCGGCGGTTGGCTGGTGGCGCTCATAGCCTGGCTCGTGGCTTCTTCCCGCGACACCATCTCCCAGATCTTCTTTATCTACGTCATAGCTTTCCTGATCCCCGCCGCCGGCCTCGCCCACTGCATCGCCGGTTCCTCGGAGATCCTGATGAGCGTCTTCGCGGGCAACACTTCCTTTTTGAGATACTTAGACAGCTTTCTGCTGCCGACCACCATCGGCAACATCGTCGGCGGCGTGGTCCTCGTGACGCTCCTCAACTTCGGGCAGGTGGTAGGCTCGAAAGCAAAGCCTCTCAGAAAGAAGTCCCGGAAGTCGAAATAATAGATCCGTAGACGCTATTATCACTGCGGTGCGGAATAAGGTACACGCGGAGGTGAACCTCCCCAAACCCGGGCTTACGCGATAATCGGAGTGAGACCTTGGACGGATCCGGGAGAAACTCGCGCTGCAAAAACGCGTCTAGTAGCGGGTAGAATGTCCGGCGTCTTGAACCGTCCGGGAGAGTGAAGCGTGGATAGTATTCTGAGAGAAATAGTGGCCCTGGACCGGAGGCTGTTCCGGGCCGTTTTTCGTGCCAAATGGCCGCCGTTGACCACCGTGTTGCGTGGTTTTACGGTGGTCGGGACGGCTGGTTCTCTGTGGGGCGTCCTCGCGGCTGGAGGGTTCGTGGCAGGTGGGTTGCGTCCGGCCCATTTGGTGGTGCCCTGGGGGGCGGTTGCGGCTTCCTGGACGATCGCCGAGGGGACGAAGTACCTCTTCGACCGGACACGGCCCTTTATCCACGACACGGATATCTTACCGCTCATAAAGACGCCTTCCTCCAGCTCGTTCCCTTCGGGCCACTCCGCGACGGCGGCGGCCGGGGCTCTGACGCTCTCCGCGATCTATCCCGCTTTCGCACCGGCTCTCCTACTCGCTGGCTTTTTGGTCGCCCTCTCCCGCGTTTACCTCGGCGTCCATTATCCCTTCGACGTGTTCGCCGGAGCCCTGATCGGGCTGGTCGTGGCAATCGCTTTTCTTGAGGCGTCTGACGCCCTCGCGTGAAGCGGCTTACCGGCTCTCAGACAACGGTAAGGTAGAAAGTAAGCATGAGGATTCCACGCTACTACACCCTGGGAGCTATCGCCCCGGACATCCAGGCTCTACTGGCGCTCGAAGACCGGCTCGTAGAGGAGGGCGTGACGGCCGATTCCATTACCGTACTGTTGCGGCGCCGGGACGAGGCGTTGGTCCGGAAGACGCTTCCAGAAGCCCGCTTGCGGAGGATAGAGTCCGGTCTCACGCGCATGCAGTGGTTCGAGTTCGCCAGCACGTTCATCGGGGTCACGGCCGTCAGCGTTTTGATGGGCGCCGTCAGTCTGCCACTTGGGATCACCGTTCAGGCCGTCATGATGCTGATCGCCGTCGTCGGGCTCGTCATCTACCACCGGCTCCCGCGCCTGGAGAAGAAAGTGCTCGGCATGGGGCTGCCTGAAAACCTCGCATCCCAATGGGAAGACGGTTTCTCTTCCGGGTTCGCGCTCGTGCTCGCCACCGTGCCGGCTGAGTCGTTCGAGGATGCTCAGGACGCTTTCCTCGAAGACGAGACCCTCAAGGTACCGCTCGCCATCGACCGGCGTCCCGTACTCTAGCTTGCCCGGAACCTTTCCACGGTTGTAGTCTTATCGGAGGAGTTGCCGAAAAGATGGAGAGTAAATGATCTCACGAGAGCGACCAAACTCTTTCGTGCTCGTAAAGCAGCACGAGCACGCCCAGGTCTCGGCCGAGTTCGCCCGTCACTGGAAGCGGGGACCATTCCCGCGCGAGTCAACACTCTACGCCATAGCCAACCACGACGTTTCCTGGCAGAGACCGGACGAAAGGGTGATCTGGAACGAAGAGAGAGACCGTCCGTACTCATTCGTGGATTACCCATCAGAGCCGAAGGCCCAAGCTTACAAGGAAGGCCTCGACCGGCTAGAGGCGGAAGACCTCTACGCCGCGTACCTGTGCAGCCTCCATTACACGACCCTCATGCAAGACTCCGAGAAGGAGGTCGAAGCCAGGTTCGTCGCCGCCGAATCCGAACGCCAGGAGAGGCTCCTCGTCGGTATGTCACCAGAAGAGTCGGAGAACGCGGAGCGCAACCTGCGCTTCCTGAAACTCTGCGACGGCCTGTCGCTGTTTCTGTGCCTCAACGAGCCCGGCGGTTCCGGCTACCCGCCGCCGTACCCGGACGGCTTCGCCTTCGACGGAGAGAAGTATGTCCCCGAGTGGACGGACCGGCGAACCCTGCGCTTCGAACCGAACCCGTTCTCCAAACCCTTCGAAGTATCCTTACCCTACGTGGAGGTTGGTAAGGACCGGCGGTCTCTAGGCGGTGGTTTTGCGGAGCTACGGATAAGCTGTTAGCTGGGTCCGGGCGAGGAGGCTGTGCTCTGGTACAGTAGGATCAGAAGTCAATCACGCATACTCAGCCAGGAGGGAAATGAGAGACGAATCGTATGATTTCTTCAAGAAGTTGCTTTCCACGCCGGGGCCGAGCGGCTACGAAGGCGCCATAGCCGGGGTCTGGCGAGAGGAGGCTGGGAAGTTCGCTGGAGTCCGGGGCGACAGGATGGGCAACTCGTTCGCGACGCTCAACGAGGGTGGTTCGCCGAGGGTGATGTTAAGTGGTCACGTCGATGAGATCGGGGCGATGGTCACCCACGTGGACGAGCGCGGCCTTATCCGCTTTACCGGCGTCGGAGGGTGGGACCCGCAGGTTCTCGTCGGCCAGAGGATAAGGCTCCAGACCGAGGGCGGCGAGGTCGTGGGCGTTATCGGGAAAAAGGCAATACACCTCATGGAGCCCGACGAGCGCAAGAAAGTCTCGGACATAAAGAGCCTCTGGATCGACATTGGCGCCAAAGACAAAGAGGAGACGGAGAAGCTCGTCCGGGTCGGTGACGTGGGCGTGCTTGACCAAGACCTGGTGGAGCTTCCGAACAGCCTCGTCGCCTCTCGCTCGGTGGACAACCGGATGGGCGCGTTCGTGGTGCTCGAAGCGTTGCGGCTGCTCTCCGAAGAAGACGATATCAACGCGGAAGTGGTGGCGGTGGCGAGCGTGCAGGAGGAGATCGGGCTAAACGGTGCCCGCGGGTCCTCTTTCGGCCTAGACCCGGACGCCGCGATAGCAGTGGACGTTACCCACGCAACCGACACGCCCGGCATCTCGAAGAACGAGGAGGGGGATCACGCGCTCGGGAGCGGGCCGGTCATCTCGCGCGCTTCCGTCTTGAGCCCGATCGTCTCCGGTGGCCTGATCTCAGCCGCCGAGAAGGAAGGCATGTCCTACACGCTGGCGGGCGACTCGCGCCGCACCGGGACCGACGCCGACGCCATACACTTCAACCGGGCCGGCATCGCCACGGGCCTCGTCTCGTGCCCCAACCGCTACATGCACTCACCGAACGAGATCGTAAACCTCGAAGACGTCGAGAATTGCGCCCGTCTCATAGCCGCCTACGTCAAAACCCTCGACTCCGGCACGGACTTCATCCGCTAAGTAGCGGAGCTAACAAGCCTTGACCGCCGCTGAAAGACACCGGGCCTCGCTGTGGGTAGAGGTCTCGCTGCTCATGACGGTCTTCTTTTTCGGGACTAACTTCGTGGCGGTGAAGCTCGTGGTCGGGAGCGTGCCGCCGCTGCTCTTCGCGGCGGCGCGTTTCACCTTCGCGGGGAGTTTGCTGTGGACTATACTCCGCTTTCTTGAACCGGAGACTCGGCTCAGGCGGAAGGACTTCCTGCCGGTTCTCGGGCTCGGGGTCGTCGGTATCACCGCCACCCAGTCCGTCTTCACAATCGGGGTGAGCCTGACTACTGCTGCAAACACAGCCCTGATCTACTCGACCGCCCCGGTCTGGGGGATGCTCCTCGGCTTCGCCCTCTCCTTCGAAAAACCGCGCCTCTCCGGAATAGCCGGGGTCGCGCTGTGTCTCGTCGGGGTCGGCGCGGTAGTCTACGGCGGCCTCGACCTCGGCGGCACGAGCCTACTCGGAGACTTCCTGATCCTTATCGCCGCCGTCTGCTGGGGCTGCTACACAGTGCTGTCTCTGTCTCTGCTCCGACGCTACTCGCCGCTCGCGGTCGCCGCCTACCCGATGGTCATCGGGGGACTCGCCGCCTTCCCGCTCGCCGCCCTCGACTTGCACGTAGATACCGCTTCCATCGGCGGTTGGGTTTGGTTCGCGGCCCTCTACTCGACGCTCTGCTCATCGGCCTTCGGGTTCGCCGCCTGGCAGCGTGGCGTCTCGCACGTCGGCGCGAACCGGGTGCTCGTCTACCAGTACCTCGTCGCCTTGACCGGTGTCAGCGCCGGGATAGTCTTACTAGGCGAAGGCTTCGGCTTGGGACAACTCGCGGGCGCGGCGGTGATACTGGCCGGTGTCTATCTGGCCCGACGCCGCTGATCTATCATTTGCTGGGAGAACGGCTACCCGGCTCCGGGAGCATGAAGGTCAGGGCGAGGCCGATTATCAGGGTGAGGGCCAGCGTGACGCTCACGAATGAGATGACGAAGGTGACGGCGTAGAGGAGTGTCCCGACTACGTACCGGCGCGTCATCACCCGGAGCGCGCCTGGGCTCAGGCTCCTGTCCAGAAGACGATAATCGCTAGATGCGTAGAGCCAGAGCGTTACGAAGAAGATTGACGTAACGAGCAGGACACCGCTGTAGACGGCGACCACGGTAGTCTGATACTCGGGGTCTTTCATGTACTCGGCGAGGAGGGCGGTCGGAAAGGGGATGAAGGCGACGCACATCAGGAACAGGGTATTCAGGAAGAGCAGGACGTGGTTCGAGCGGACGATGTAGCGGAAGCGGTTGTGGTGGTTGGCCCAGACAATCCCTATGGTGATGAAGCTGATCGCATACCCAAGGTAAGAGGGCCACTGCTTGGCGAGCGCCGCGAAGAGGCTCTCCTCGCCCCCGACGTG
>JBBPZK010000071.1:0-2315 GCA_038199155.1 Rubrobacterales bacterium
CAGGCTCACCACCTCTTTGTCCTCGAAGTGGCCGTAAGGGTTGGACGGAAGCGCCTCCAGAAGCTCGTAACCGAGAAACAGCCCGGCCCGCTGCAAGAGCCGGGCGGTAGCCGAGGTGCCGCTCCGATGAAAACCCGCGATTATTAGTTGGTCACTCATAAGCCATGTTCTCTCGTACCACCTGTAAGCCTGGCGCGGCCTAGCGTGCATGAACCTCCACAACACCGTGCGGACAGTAGTCTATTGTAGACCAGATTCCATCCCATCTGAACGCTACCGGTAGCGTGATCACGGCTATCCTTTTTGAAATGGTTTATACGGATCCTGGTGCTATCCTTATGGAATAGAGAAGTAGACTTTGCGCCACTGATCTTACGGTCACGTCGTACCGGCTTTTCTGAGCCGGTGAGGATTGGAGTCACAGATGGAACGATACCTCACAGATGAAGAGGGACACCGTACCGCCGTTGTGCTACCCATAGAAGAGTACGAGGCGCTACTGGAAGCCGCCGAGGACGCCGACGACGCCCGCGCCGTGGATGATACAAGGGAAGCCCTGGCGCGTGGTGCGGATGAGATGATCCCGTACCGCCAGGCCCGTGAAGAGATGCGGAAGAACCGCCCAACCGACGAGGGGTGAACTATCAACTCTCCATACCCCGGAGCGTCACAAAGGCGATGGAGAAACTACCGGCTCAGGCCTACAGTCGCGTGGACACTACAATCTTAGCCCTCGAAGAAGACCCAAGACCCCAGGGAAGCAGGAAGCTCTCTGGCCGGGACGAGTACCGCGTCCGAGTCGGAGACTACCGGGTCATCTACGCAGTGGATAATGAGCGGATGCTGGTCGAGGTTCTACGCGTCGCACATCGGCGCGAGGTCTACCGACGCAAGTAATTAGGACAGCTTCTCTAGTTGCCGGGAATCGACACCCTCGGAGGGTTCACTTCGCCCCATACCGACAGTTGTCTATTGTAGACCGGATTCCATCCCATCTGAACGCTACCGGTAGCCCACGCTCCGGCGGAACCCGGACCACCTCACCCCCGGAAAACAGCTCAACCGTATCCCGAGCCCGGTACCGACGGCGCCAGGAAATCCACGTGATACAAACCGAAAGCCTCCGGGAAGTCTCTCCGGGCGTCGAACCAGCGTTTCAGGGCGTGCGAGATCCTCTCTGGACGGTTATTCGGAAGCCCGCGAGGTACGATCAACACCCCGCAGTGCGGCTCACCCGTTTGGTAGAACTCCACCGTCAGGTTCATGAAATCGTCCCGGTTGCGGGTTACGAAAATTCGGCCCTCCGCGGCGGCGAACCGGAGCTGCTCGCGGTCCGCGTAGCCCCGCCGCTCGATCTCATGCACGCTCCTCACGTCCAGGCCGAGGCCCCGTCCTATCTCCGCCGTCCTGGGATGGAGATCCTCATCGAGGAGGAAGCGCATCCGTAATCTCAGGCCCGTGGACGGGTGAACGGAAGCTCCCGGCGAACGCGCTCCGGCGTCCACCGCTCCTCTCGCTCCAGACGACCCTCGACCTCCTCGGGATAAAGCTCGTGGTATCCGAGCGCCGCCCGGAGTTGCGGCTCAGTCAACCAACTATATGCCTCTCGTAGCGCCGCATAATCTCCACCGACCTCCCGCCAGGAAGCAACAAGCTCCCAAACATCCAGCCCCGTCCCCGCCACGACCGCCCGACGCCCGGCAGGTCCGTCCACGAAGACGATCCCCGGAACCCGCCGCATCCGCACCGACTCACGCAGCAACTCGATGGCCGCCGCCGACCAGGTCGTATTTCGACCCTCCATCTCGCGTTTTATCTCCCGCTGGAGGTCCTCCGGAATACGAAGTCCTCTCGCCTTACTAGCCATTTTTCACCTTTCGTGCACTACGTGCACGAAGTATATCTTCTCTTTGTAGAGCCGGACGAGGTTGTTTCCCTGGCATATGCTGTCTGAGTCGGATCGGCCCCCTTACAAGCCGTGGTCATAAGCGCATCTCGTAACGGTGAGCCTCACAGGTCCGCCGGTAGCAACCGGAACGGTCGGTCATCCGCCCCGGACAACACTCTGAAATGGCGCTCGTCGAGGGTAAGGATGTCCAGGATGCCGTGACGGAGGGAGAGCACTACGTTTGAGGCGTCGGCGAGGCCCAGATCCAGGTCGGCGTACCGCCCCAGTATTTCCCTCGCCACGAGCCTAATCTATACTTTCGGCAGAGACGGCGGCCGTCGGCACGGCGAGGGCGACATTATCCTCCGGATGCTCCGGGAAGACCACCCGGACCTCCAACCGTCCACCCAGAGCGGCCAGGTAGGAC
>JBBPZK010000072.1:0-6864 GCA_038199155.1 Rubrobacterales bacterium
CGAAGACCTCTCGAACGTCAAGAGGATCTCCGACCTGCGCGTGGGAGAGCGGGCCACGGTGGTCGGGCGGGTGGTCGGCACGCGCCCTCTGGGCCGTCCGGTGCGGGGCCGTTCGCCGGGGTTCTCAGTCCAACTATACGACGGCACCGGCTACCTTCCGGCGGTAGTGTGGGGGCGGGGATGGCTCCTGAATCAGCTACTCCCGGACGTGCGAGTCGTCGTCTCCGGGGAAATTCAACGCCGCAACGGCCTTCAGGTTTCGGCCAAGAGCGTCGAGATGATAGACGACGCCGGTTCGGAACGGGACGGCCCCAACGGAAACCCTCACGCGGGACGCTTCGTGCCGATCTACCCGGTCAACAAGGGCATACAAGCACGACGCATGAGGACCCTGATACACCGGGCGTTGGACGGAGTGGGCCGAATCCTCGACCCGCTCCCCGCCGAGATACTCTCCCGCCACGGCCTCCCGAGTTTCCACGACGCCGTCCTGGAAGTCCACTTCCCAACTGACAAAAAGAGTCTGAAACAGGCGATGCGGCGGCTTATATTCCACGAACTTTTCCTTATACAGGCCGGATTGGCCGCCCGAAAGACGAGGCTCGAAAAGCAGGAGACCGGGAGGAGTCATCGGGGGGACGGAAGCCTCCTCAACCCGTTTCTGAGCGGGCTCCCGTTCGGGCTTACCGGAGCCCAGGAGCGGGTTGCTTCGGAGATCCTCGAAGACATGCGAACCGAGAGCCCGATGCGCCGGCTGGTGCAGGGCGACGTTGGGAGCGGGAAAACGGTCGTAGCGGTCGCGGCGCTTCTCACGGCGGTCGAGTCCGGGGGGCAGGGGGCGCTCATGGCCCCGACCGAGGTGCTTGCCGAGCAGCACTACCTCTCCATCTCCGGGTCGCTGGCGGACCTTCCGGTAAACGTCGTTCTGTTGACCGGTTCTCAAGGCGCGGTCGAACGGCGAGAGGCGCTCGGGAAGGTGAAAAGTGGCGAGGCGCACGTCGTTATCGGGACGCACGCCCTGATCCAGAAAGGCGTCGAGTTCGACGACCTCTCGGTGGTCGTGGTCGACGAGCAGCACCGTTTCGGGGTCGGGCAGCGGACGGTCTTCAAGGAGAAAGGCGCGACTCCCGATACGCTGGTGATGACGGCCACTCCGATCCCGCGCACGCTCTCCCTGACGCTCTACGGAGACCTGGAAGTCTCCGTGATAGACGAGCTTCCGCCGGGACGCAAGCCGGTCGAGACGAGCATTGTCGAGGCCGGGGGACGGGAAGAGGCCTACGAGGCGGTGAGGGCGGAGCTTTCGGAGGGGCGGCAGGCGTATGTGATCTGCCCGCTGGTCGAGGAATCGGAGGCGCTCGAAGATGTTCGGGCCGCCGAAGAGCTTTACGAAGAGCTGGTCGAGGAGATCTTCCCGGAGCGCCGCATCGGGCTCCTGCACGGCAGAATGAAAGCGGATGAGAAGCGGCGGGTGATGGCGGAGTTCCGGTCGGGAGAGATAGAGGTCCTGGTCGCGACGGTCGTGGTCGAGGTCGGGGTAGACGTTCCGAACGCGAGCGCCATAATTATCGAGGGGGCGGAGAGGTTCGGGCTCTCCCAGCTACACCAGTTGCGAGGGCGGGTTTGTCGCGGGCTTCATCCACCGAAGTGTTACCTGATCGGGGACCCAAAGACAGACGACTCCCGCGAGCGTCTCGAAGCCCTCGCCAAATATCAGGACGGTTTCAAGCTCTCGGAGGTCGATCTCGCCATTCGGGGCGAGGGGACACTCTTCGGTAGCCGCCAGAGTGGGATGCCCGACCTCAAGGTGGCGAAACTTTTGCGCGACATAGATATCCTGGTCGAAGCCAGACGAGAGGCGTTCGCCCTCGTCGAGAGAGACCCGACGTTGAAGAAACCCGACCACCGGCCGCTGCGGCGTGAGATCCGGGACCTACTCGGCGCCGATGTCGAGTGGTTGTTCCGGGAATAGCTCCTCACGGCAACATGAGGATCATCGCCGGCGAGGCGCGAGGGATACGCCTGGCTGCGGTCCCACCCGGCGTCCGCCCGACCTCCGATAGAGTTCGTGAGAGCCTGTTCAACTCTCTGGGCCAATTCTTCGACGGAGGCGACGTGCTGGACCTCTACTCGGGGACCGGAGCGCTCGGGATAGAGGCACTGAGCCGCGGGTGCGGGCGGTGTGTATTTGTGGAGCGAGATCGTCGGGCGCTCGCCACTATCCGGGAGAACCTGCGCCGGACGGGCTTCGAGGACCGGGCCGAAGTCGTGCGGGGTGAGGTCGAGCGGGTCGTGGAACGAATGCTCGGTAGCGACCGACGGTACTGTTTGATCTTTGCGGACCCGCCATATAGAATCGCCACGACGGAGGTATGGAGGGTATTGTCGCGCTCTCATGACCTTCTCGCCCACGGTGGGCGGGTCGTGGTCGAGCGGGGCGGAACTCCGGAAGAGAGGCCGGGAGGCGGAAAAGGGGTCACGCGCCGCTACGGCGGCACGTCAATAACAATCTTCGAGAGATCCGAGTTAATAGTGAACGTATCTGTTTGTCCTGGGACTTTCGATCCCGTGACGGTAGGACACCTAGACATAATACGCCGGGCGGCGAATATATTCGACCACGTGGTAATAGCCGTGGGAGGAAACCGGCGTAAGAGCCCGAGGGTGTCGGCCACCGAGAGGGCGAGGCTCATAGAGAAAGTCACGGGTGAGATGGAGAATGTTTCCGTAGAGGTGATGAACGGTCTTCTAGTAGATTTCGCGCGCGAGCAGGGGGCGCGGGTGATCGTCAAGGGTCTCCGGGCCGTCTCGGACTTCGAGTCGGAGATGGAGCAGGCGCAACTGAATAGGAAATTGTACCCGGAGCTTGATACCGTATTCATCATGTCGGCGCCGCAACACAGCTTCCTCTCGTCGAGCGCCGTGCGGGAGATCGGCAGCTTCGGCGGCGAGGTGCAAGGGCTGGTGCCGGACGGCATCCTTGAGAACGTCCGGGAGATGTACTCGACCAGAGATGATTAGATCTAGCAGATCAAGCAGGCGATAGAGGGCAGGTTTTGAGGATGGATGTACTGGTATTGATAGATAGGTTGGAGGAACTGGTCGAGGAGGCCAGGGGTTTCCCCGGTTTCGGCAACACGGCCATGGTGGATCGGGAGGCGGCTTTCGACCTCGTGGATCAGATGCGCCAGACCATCCCAGAGGAGCTAAAGCAGGCTCGTTGGATCGTCAAGGAACGCCAATCCATGCTGGATGAGGCGCGCAGCGAGGGCGACCGTATACTGAGGCAGGCCGAGGACGAGGCGGATAAGATCACCTCCGACGAGGAGATCCTGAAGCGGGCCGAGAAGCGGAGTGCGGAGATCCTCGAAGACGCCCGCAGGCGCGAGAGGGAGATCCGTCTCGGCGCAGAAGATTACGCCGACGAGGTGTTGGCGAACCTGGAAGACAACCTCGGACGCCTGCTCGAAGCCGTCCAGCGGGGCCGCTCCAAGTTGCAAGGCGTCCCGGAAGAGTAGAATAAGGTCATGACGGATAGGATCCAACTAAGACGTCCCGGTGCGCAAGTCGGTGACCATCACGAAGCCGAGGCGTCTTTCGAGCTCGAGCCTTTCGACCTCTATGGTCGTCACCACGAGGTCTCCGAAGCGCATGCCGACGTGGACGTAACCCGCGTCACGGAGGGCTTGTATCTGGACCTGAAGTTCTCGATCAAGGTGGAGACTACCTGTGACAGGACGCTTGGGCCGGTCGAGTTGGAGTTAGAGTTCGGTGACTCGGAGCTTCTTACGGGGCCGAACAGTCCGGATCTTTCCGTGGAGGATTGGGCGTTGGATCTTCCGGACTACGCTAGGAAGGCGCTGCCGAGCGAGGTTCCGCTCCAGGTGTTCGCATCCGGCACCGAGCCGGTTTTGCAGGAGCCGCGAGGAGACGAAATCGACCCGCGTTGGCGGGGGCTCGACGGTCTTTTCGCTTCCGGTTTCTAATCCCGTTAGTTTTGTAAAGTTTGTAAGTAATCGTCAGGAGGCAGAGTAATGGCAGTACCAAAGAAGAAGACGTCGCAAGCCCGCCGGGATCAGCGCCGTTCGCACCACGCGATCAAGAGCATCAACCTGGTCGCGTGTCCGAATTGCGGGTCTCCGCACAGGCCGCACCGGGTCTGCGCCGAGTGCGGGTTTTATAAGGGGCGCAACGCGGTCGCCGTGGAAGCGACCAGCTAACCTCAGCTAGACCGGAAACCGAGAAGAACCTGCGCCAATGCGTATCGCGGTCGACGCCCTCGGTGGTGACAACGCCCCCGACGCCATAATCGCCGGAGCCGTGGCCGCAGCAAAGCGGTTGCCCGAGGATGAGATCCTACTGGTCGGCGACGGGGAGACGCTCGAAAGATTGGGATCGGATAAACCCGAAAATCTGAGTGTCCGCGAGTCCGGCGGTGCCATAAGCATGGAGGAAGATCCTGCCGGAGCTTTGCGGTCCCGGCCCGACGCGAGCGTCTCGGTCGTCGCCAGTATGGTCGGCGACAACGAGGCCGACGCGCTCTTTTCGGCCGGGAATACGGGGGCGACCGTCGGGGCGTCACTCATGCGCATCGGGCGTTTGGAGAACTGCCGGAGGCCCGCAATAGCGACTATGTTGCCGTTTCCGTCGCCGGTATTGTTGCTCGACGCCGGGGCGACTATTCACTGCCGTCCGCAAGACCTGTTGAACTTCGCCATCCTCGGGGGTGTGTTTGCGGAGCGTTACCTCGGGGTAGAAGGCGGGGCGCGGGTAGGTTTGATCAACGTCGGCGAAGAGCCTGGGAAGGGGACGGATCTGGCGAAAGAAGCCCACGAACTCATGCAAAAATCGAGCACCATCAACTTCGTCGGCAACGTGGAGGGACGGGAGATCGGGGGTGGCGTCGCCGACGTGCTCGTGACGGACGGCTTTACCGGCAACGTCGTCCTTAAGACCGCCGAAGGCGTTTCACGCGAGATCCTGGGCATGATTCGCTCCGCCATGACCGGCAACGCCGCGAGCAAACTAGCAGCTGGCGTCCTCCGCCCGCGCCTCGCGGAAGTGAGAAACACCGTCGACCCCGAGAACTACGGCGGTTCGTTCCTGCTCGGCGTCCGGGGATCTGTTGTGATCGGTCACGGAAACTCCCAACCGCGCGGCGTCGAAAACGCCATCTCCGGCATCTCCAGAGTCGGCTCCGACCTCGCCGGAGCTCTCGAAGCGGCGCTCTCCGAAGAGGCCAACTCCGCAACCGGGAAAGCCGGCAAATGAACGCGCCGGTCGGCAAGATACTCGGCGTCGGGCGCGCCCTCGGTAGTCGCGTGGTAACCAACCACGACCTCGAAAAAACACTCGACACCAACGACGAGTGGGTGGTCGGACGAACCGGCATAAAAGAGCGCCACTTCGTGGCCGAAGGAGAAGACTGCGCTACCCTCGCGATAGAAGCCTCGAAAAACGCCCTCGAACACGCTGAACTGGACGGCGATTCCATAGACTTGATCCTCTGCGCTACCTCTACCGCTCCCGAGTCCATGCCGTCGGTGGCGTGCCTGATCGGTGAAGCTATAGGGGCTCCCGGCGTTGGCGCGATAGACCTCGCCGCCGCCTGCTCCGGCTTCGCCTACGCCGCCTCCGTCGCAGACTCGATGCTCAGGAGCGGCATCGCCAAGCGCGTGCTGCTCGTTGGGGCCGACGCCATGACCACGGTTGTAGACGCGGAGGATCGCTCTACCGCCGTATTGTTTGCGGACGGGGCCGGGGCTACTGTACTGGAGAGGGGCGACGGTAATTCGGGGTTCGTGGACCACATCCTCGGGGCCGACGGGCGGATGGCGCCGCTGGGCCGCGCCGGGCATCCCGGTGACGAGCAGAAGCTCTACCAGAATGGCCGCGAGGTCTTCAAGTTCGCCGTCAAGGTCTTCCCGGAGATGGTCGAGAAGCTGGTCGCCCGGAACGGCATCACCCTGGACGAAGTGCAGTACATCATCCCGCACCAGGCAAATGCACGCATAATACACGCAGCGGCGCGGAAGCTCGACTACCCGGCGGAGCGGATAGTGGTGAACGTGGACCGCTTCGGCAATACTTCGGCCGGGAGCATCCCGATCTCCTACCCGGACATCTTCGACGACTTCGAGACGGGCAAGTACGTCATCACCGCCGGCTTCGGCTTCGGGCTAACGTGGGCCGCAAACCTGTACAAGATCTGAGAAAAATGGAGGGGGAAAGTTTGGAGATAAGACGGGCTGTAGTGTTTCCCGGCCAGGGAACCGCTGGCGGCGAGGTCTCGGGTGAGTTGGGGGATTTGGTCCGGCAACACGCGGTAGAGGGCGAAACGCCTTACCAACTCTCGGTTTTCGCCCGCTCGGTGGAACTGCTGTACGAGCTGCGAGATAGTGGCGTGGAGCCGGACGTGGTCGCCGGTCACTCTCTGGGAGAATACGCCGCCGCCCACGCAGCCGGGAGCCTCGCGCTCGAAGACGCCGTGAGGCTCGTCGCCGAGCGCGATCGCCTGATGAACGAAGCGTCGGCATCGAACCCCGGCGGGATGGCGGCGGTCATAGGAGCAGACCCGAAAGATGTTGCGGCTGCCGCCACGGAGGTCGCCGGGGAAGATGTCGGCGTGGTCGTCGCGGCCAACTTCAATACCCCGCGACAGACGGTGATCTCCGGTCAGAAAACGGCGCTGGATGCCGTGGCGACGCGGGTGGGCGGAAAGACGATCCCTCTGGCCGTTTCCGGGGCGTTCCACTCTCCGCTGATGCTCGAAGCGTCGCGGGAGATGGATGTATTGCTCGACGAGGTAGAGTTCCTGGAACCGCGAATCCCGATGGTCTCGGCGACGGATGGCTCTGTGTTGGC
>JBBPZK010000073.1:0-3098 GCA_038199155.1 Rubrobacterales bacterium
CCTGTTTGCTACTCAGTTCCTGAAACTGGGGCCGGAGCTCATCTACAATCTCCTTGATGCTCCGATCCGAGGTCTCGGGACCCTGCTGTAGATCCCTTGTAAATCCGGCAACCCGCTCTTGCTGCTGCGTCACCGCCACTCCTTCCTATCGACTACTCGCCGTAAAGCCATATGCACCTTACTAATTACCCAGGTAACATCGCCTGTAATCTACCTTTTCCGTACCGAGTTTTACACCTCTTCGTATCCAAGATATCATAAAGCACGCTGACCCGTGTCCTTGATATAGGATCGACGTTAGGAATCAGTGGTACGAACCTGGAGCTTCCCTCACGCTGAGGGGTGGGATGTCGTGGGGATGGGACTCATGAAGGATTGCAGTTAGAGGAGGAGCTTTTTGAAACTTTACTCGGCGCTTGGCGTCATCTCCGGCGACACCGTGGCCTTTGCCGGCGCGGGCGGCAAGTCCAGCGCCATACTCGATGTCGCCGCAGGGCTCGTGGAAGAAGGCTTGAAGGTTCTGGTCGCCCCGACGACCAAGATGTTCCTGAGCGAAACGGAGAAAGTAGGGCCGCTCGTAACTTCCGAAGACCCGGAAGAGTTGCGCCGCCGAATCGAGGAGGCGTTCGAGGGATCGGGGGCTGTCGTCGCGGGCGGTAGCATCATATCCAAAGAACGAATAGGCGGTGTGGACCCAGCCTGGGTCCCAACCCTCGCAACTACCGCCGACGTGACCCTCGTAGAAGCCGACGGGTCCCGCCGACTCCCACTGAAAGGCACCGCTTCCCACGAACCTCTCCTGCCCGACTCTTCCACGCTCGTGGTCGCCGTTGGAAGCATCCGGGCACTCGGCACGCCGGTCGACGAAGAACACGTCCATCGTCCCGAAGTCTTCTCTGAACTCACCGGTATCGGGGCCGGTCACACCATCACCGCCGACGCGATAGCCCGCGCGCTTGCCTTGGGCTCACTCGGCGCAGTATCCTCTGACGTTCGTCGTGCCGCCCTCATAACCGGAGTGTCGCCCGGCCCCATCATGACCGAAGCTTCCGCAGTGGCCCACGAACTCTGGAACCTCGGCCTCAAGAAAGTCGTTCTTACTTCTCTCCCCGACGAGTCCCCGGCGCAGATCTGGCTGTCCTGAACAACCGAAAGCCCTGCCTGACTTGACCGGTTCTACAACCGCTGCTAGTTTGGATTATAGATACATAACAAGCACACGCGCTAGGAGGTTGGTCTGTTGGCTCTCTGGATGGACGTAAACACGAAGAGTGGGGTGCCGATCTACGTGCAGCTCGTAGATCAGGTACGGCACGCGATAGAAGTGGGCAGCCTCGGGGCCGGAGAGCGGCTGCCCACCGTTCGCGCTCTTGCCGGGGATCTGGGTGTCGCGCCGAACACGGTCGTGAAGGCTTACGGCGAGTTGCAGCGGGAAGGTTTCATAGAGAGCCGTCCGGGTGTCGGGACGGTCGTCGCGGCTGGGGCGGGGGAGATGTCGCGCGGACGTCAGGTCGAGGCGTTGTACGAGAGGCTGGGACTACTCGTGCGCGACGCGGCCGGGCTCGGTATCTCCGAAGATGAGCTGTGGGGGCGCTTCGACGCGGAGTTCGAGCGGATCCACCGCTAGAACGACAGCCGACGCGGAGACGAGCAGCTTGCAACCTCGCACACCCTATCGCAGACTAGAGAAAACGTAAGAACGTAAAGAGGAGTTGGCGCATGAGCGTAGCCCAGAAGTTCGACGGTCTGGCGGAAGATGTCAAGGAAAGTTTCGGGGAGAGGATAGTCGCTTTGCGGCGAGACATCCACCGGGAGCCCGAGCTGGGGTTCGACACGGAGAAAACAGCGGAGAAGGTGGTCGCGGCCCTCGACGGCCTGCCGCTAGATATAAAGACTGGCGTGGCCGGGAACGGGGTCGTCGCCACCCTCGAAGGTGAAGAGGAAGGACCGACGGTCGGTTTGAGGGCGGATATGGACGCTTTGCCGATCCACGAAGAGACGAGCCTGCCGTTCGCATCCGAGACCGACGGCAAGATGCACGCTTGCGGCCACGATGGACACACCAGCATGCTCGTGGGGGCGGCGCACGCGCTCTCGGGGATGAGAGATAGGCTGCACGGCACCGTGAAGTTCATCTTTCAGCCGGCCGAGGAAGGTGGCGGCGGGGGGAAAGTTATGGTGGAAGAAGGGGTCACGGAAGGCATGGATTCCATTTTCGCCCTTCACCTGTGGCCGGGGTTGCCGCTCGGGACGGCTTCGACGAAGGCCGGGCCGGTCATGGCCGCCGCGGATGCTTTCGAGATGGAGGTGAAAGGGACCGGAGGCCATGGCGCGATGCCGCATCAGACGGCCGATGCGATCGTGATGGCCGCCCAGATCGTGACCGCGCTCCAGACGATCGTTTCGAGAGAGGCCGACCCCGTCGAGCCAGCTGTTTTGACGGTCGGGGAGATCGGGGCGGGCACGGCTTTCAACATCATCCCCGGCTCCGCCAGGATCGCCGGTACGGTACGCACGATGAACCAGGACCTCAGGGAGATGATGCCGGAGCGGATCGAGGAGCTCGCGCGCGGCGTCGCCTGCGGGATGCGCGGAGATATAGACCTGAACTACAAATTCTCATACCCTGTCACCCGGAACGACCCGGAGGCCGCCAGCCTCGCCCTGAACGTGGCCGGAGAGCTTCTCGGAGAGGACTCCGTCGTCGAGGCGGAGAATCCCTCGATGGCCGGTGAGGACTTCGCGTTCATGCTGGAGGAAGTCCCCGGCGCCTACGTTTGGCTCGGGGTTGGAGACGTGTCGGGGCTTCACACGCCAGAGTTCGCCTTTGACGAGGACGTACTGCCGAGAGGCGCGGCTTTGCTCACTGCGCTCGCCCTGGAATCTCTGTCCGCCTGATGGCGGGTTCGTTCTACGCCGGGTTGGTCAGGAGGTCGTAGGCGCCGGAGGCCCCGAGGGAGAAGAAGACTATTAGAAGGATGGCTCCAAGCGGTATGAGGGTTGCAGCGGCTGCTTTCGGCCAGCTCTCTTTCAAGGTCTCTTTGACGGCGACGGTTGCGACGTAGGCGCCGTATGGTAGGGCTAGGAGCGGGGCGTAG
>JBBPZK010000074.1:0-15480 GCA_038199155.1 Rubrobacterales bacterium
ATATAGGGTTCGGCTATCTCCTGCATCTCGATGGCCGTCTGCACCCGCGTCGGGATCTCCCGCCGCTCCAGCGCCGCCTGTAGCGCCAGGGAGTTGATGACCGTACCGAGGATGGACATGTAATCAGCCGTAGCACTCTCTATACCCAGAGCCTCGGCGACCTGAGAACCCCGGAAGATGTTGCCGCCGCCGACCACGATGGCGAGCTCCGCCCCGACTTCCACAGCCTCCATGACGCTCACGACTATGGCGTTTAGGCTGTCCGGGCTTATGCCGTAGCCGTTCTCGCCCGCCAGGCTCTCACCGGAGACCTTCAGGACAACCCGTTTTACGGGGCCTAGCTCACGGGGTTGATCCGACTTTGAGCCAGACCGCTGCCCCTCACTCCCGTTTGAGGTAGCTTCATCCACTGCTTTCTCTAGAGCTCGTAGCGGATGAAGCGTCGCACGACCACGTTCTCGCCGAGCTGCTGGATCGCATCCTGCAACAAATCTCCGACGGTCCGGTCCGGCTCTTTAACGTAACTCTGGGTCAGTAGCGCCCTCTCAGAGACCCACTTCTTCATCCGACCCTCGACTATCTGGCGGGTGACGTTCTCGGGCTTGTTCATCTCCGCCGCCTGCTTCTCGGCTACCTGGCGCTCTTCTTCCATCGCTTCCTCGGGGATGTCCTCCGGGGCGACGGCGACGGGCAGCGGGTTGGCCGAGGCGACCTGCAGCGCGACGTTGTGGGCGAACTCTTTGAACTCGGCGGTGCGGGCCACGAAGTCCGTCTCGCAGTCCACCTCCACGAGAACCCCGACCCGGCCGTTGAAGTGGACGTAAGACTCGATCAGGCCCTCGTTTGTCTCCCGACTGCTCTTCTTGGCCGCGACGGCCTGTCCCCGCTCCCGCAAGACGAGACGCGCATTGTCGAGGTCGCCGTCGGCCTCATCGAGAGCCCGCTTGACATCCATCATCCCGGCGGCCGTCTCCTCCCGGAGCTGCTTGATCTTCTCTATCGTACTCGCCAAATCCCTCTAACTCTCCTCGGTTTCGTCACTGTCACTGTTGTCAGCCGGCGCATCTTCAGAGACCGCGCCGTTGGCGCCGTTCGTCTCTTCCACGCCGCTCGACTCGTCCTCAGCCGCCTCCGGCTGCTCCTCCACGGACTCCGGCTGCGGCGTCGCGCTCTCCGGCGCCTCTTCGGCCTGCTCCGCAACGGCTCCATTGGTAGAAGCGTCGCCCGGGAAAGGCTCCGCAGGCTCGGACTCGGTGGTTTCCGTAATCTCAGCAGCCTCGGCGGCGTCGGTAAGGTCTCCTTCTTCGACGACCCTGGCCTCTTCGATAACGGGTGGGACCGGACGGTCTTCCTCTATTCCTTCCTCACCCCTGCCTTCCAAAATAGAGTCAGCCATAAGCCTCGCGATGAGGTTTATGGCGCGGATGGCGTCGTCGTTGCCGGGTATGACGTAGTCGACGACCTCCGGGTCGCAGTTGGTATCGGTCAGGGCGACCACCGGGATCTTGAGCCGGTTCGCCTCGCGCACCATCAACTCTTCGCGCTTCGGGTCGATCACGAAAATCGCGCCGGGCAAGCGTTCCATCTGGGTAATGCCGGCGAAGTTGCGCCGCAGCTTCTGGTACTCGCGGTTCAGGGCGAACCAGTCGCGGCCCGTCCTATCTTCCTCGGGCGTCTCCTCGACCCTCTCGGCGAGCGTCGTAAAGTAGTGGATGCGAGGTTGAATCGTTTTGAAGTTGGTCAGCATACCGCCGATATAACGCTCCGCGACGTATGGCTGGCCGCTCCGCATCGCCTGCTCCGCGAGGGTGAGTTGAGCCTGCTTCTTCGTACCGACGAATAGGACCTCGCGTCCGGACTCGGCCACGCCGCGGATAAAGTTCCGGGCTTTTTCGAGCAGGGTGAGCGTTTGATCCAGGTCGATAATATGAACGCCCGCGCGTTGGGCGAAGATATAACGCTTCATCTTCGGGTTCCAGCGCTTGGCTTGATGGCCGAAGTGAACTCCGGACTCCAGAAGCTCCCGCACGCTTACCTGTTGGGCTGTTTTCTCCAAGATACTTGCTTCTCCTTTTCAGGTGGTTAGTGTCCTCCGCCCGCGCTACGCAATCCGCAAAATATTCTGCGGACCACCACCTGGGCCTGTAGCTCCGTCGCGGGCGTGTGTGATTAAGATCATCGAAGATGGTAGCACAAGGAGGGCAAGGCTTCTAGCAGATTTTCGGACCCATCCTTGCTAGAAGCCTTCGTATAACGGAGAACCTTTCGTCAAACATTCGCGGAGCTTCAGGATGGAGCTGCGTAGTATTTGGGAGATACGGCCCTCCGAAAGGTTTAGAGCTTTGCCGATCTCCTTGAGGGTCAGGTCCTCGTAGAAGTAGAAGGTGGTGACTATCCGCTCCTGCTCCTTTAGGTCTCCTATCGCCGCCACGAGCTGTTCTTTTACGGCTCCGAGGTCTACCTCGGCCTGGGGGTCGTGGGCGTCTGCGCTACCTGCCAGGAGTTGGACGCCGGCGCCGAGGTTCCCGTCAACTTCGAGACGGGCTTCGAGCGAGGTAACCCTGGCGCGATGTAGCCGGTCCTGAAAGTCCCGGTACTCTGCAAGACTGACGCCGAGTCCTTCGGCGACCTCTCCATCACGCGGGACACGGCCAAGCTTCTGGGTCAGGGCGCCCACCGCACGATCTGCTTCTTGCGCCTGGGTTCGAACCCGTCGCGGTACCCAATCACGTTTCCTTATCTCGTCGAGCATGGCCCACCGGATCTTCGAGATCGCATACGTCTCGAACCTGGCTCCGCGCTCTGGGTCGAAGGTCTCTATGGCGTCCAGCAAACCCATAATCCCCCAAGAGTACAACTCTCCTCTCTCCAGGCCGACCGTCATGCGGGCGCCGACCCTACCGGCTACGTACTTGACCAGAGGCGAGTAGTTCACCAGCAAACGGTCACGGATTCTGCGAGCCTGTCGTTCGAGACCCTGACGGCGCTTCGACGCAGATACACGTTCGGAAAGACCCTCCACCTCCAGGAGAAGCTTCGAATGCTCATCCCAGAGACGTCCCACAGTCTCTCCCGTCACCGCGACGCCTTCCTCACGAAAGCGCCGCCGGCGTTTCGCGTCACGTAACCTTTTAGCTCCAGCAACGAGAGCGCCGAGAGCAACCGGCCCATCTCCATGCCGCTGCGGCCCGCGACCACGTCTACCTCCGTCGGTCCCAGCCCGACCCCCGCGAGCACCGTAGCTTCGTCCTCGGGCAGCCCATCGGCAAGAGGCAACTCCAGAGTCCGGTCTTCTTTGGCGAAGTGAACGTCCGATTGCGGAACCAGAGCTTCCGCGAACTCCTCTACGTCCCAGAGCACCCCGGCGCCGTCGGCGAGGAGTTTGTTTGAGCCCCGGCATTCCAGAGCGCCCATCGGCCCCGGCGCGGCCCACACCTCCCGCCCGGAGTCGAGGGCATGGCGGGCTGTGATGAGGGCGCCACTCTTCTCAGCGGCTTCGACGACGACCAAGTGTTCACAGAGACCGGCGATGATCCGGTTTCGGGCCGGGAACCTCCAGGCTAGCGGAGCCTCGCCGAGGTAATACTCCGAAATGACAGCCCCACTCTCTCTCACCCGCTCGAAGAGCCCGGAGTTCTTTCTCGGATAGACGACGTCTATGCCGCACCCGAGAACTCCCACGGTCGGGCCGTCGGCTTCGAGGGCGCCCTCGTGGGCCGCAGCGTCTATCCCGAGCGCCAGCCCGCTCACCACGCAGGCGCCCCGCCGGCCGAGAGCGCGTCCAATCTCCCGCGCCGCGTCCAACCCCGTCGCGGACGCCTTGCGTGACCCGACGAGCGCGACTCCGGGAGCGTCCGGCAGTTCTCCTCGCACGAAGAGGGCGGGTGGAGGGTCCGGTATCTCTTTCAGAAGTTCCGGGTAGTAATCGTCGGCAAGCGTAACCGCAGCGGCATCTTTCTCGGCCAGCCGCGCGAGAACCTTATCAGGGTCGAAGGATGCGCGGAGTTCCTCGAAAGCCCGCAAGGCCCGCTCGGTCATCCTTACCCGTCCCGAGAGTTCGGTTGCGGACAGGTCAAGGAATTCTTCGGGCGGGAGGTCGCCGAGGCGGGAGATCAAGCTGTGCCTGGTCCTCGCCTGGAGTAGAGACAGGAAGAGGTAAGAATTTCGAAGCTTATCGGTCAACGAACCGCGAACTCCTGTAGTTGAGCGCCTCGGCCAGATGCTCTACCTCTATAGCCGGCGCCCCAGAGAGGTCGGCGACGGTACGCGCCACCCTCAACACCCGGTCGTGCGCCCTCCCAGAGAGCCCGAGGCGGTCTATGGCCTGCGAAAACAGCGCCTCCGAGTCGCCCCGCAGTGCGCACACCTCCCGCAATCGGCGTCCGGCGAGCACAGAGTTCGGAACGTCCTGACGTTCCATCTGGGTCTCCCGCGCCTCCGCAACTCGCTCTCTTATTGCCTCTGAAGGCTCGGCTTTCTCATCGCCTCGAAGTTCCTCGCGGGTCAGACGCGGCACGTCCACGAAGAGGTCTATTCGGTCCAGCAAGGGTCCTGAGACGCGACCCTGATAACGCTCTATTTGACCCGCCGAGCACCGGCAGACCTTCCTCCTGTCACCCGCGTAACCACACGGGCAGGGGTTCATCGAGCACACGAGCGTTACCCGCGCAGGATAACTAAGCGTGGCAGCCACGCGAGAGATCGTAACGTGCCCGTCCTCCAGAGGCTGCCGCAACACCTCCAGAGTCCCCCGGCTAAACTCCGGGAACTCATCCAGGAACAAGACCCCATGATGGGCGAGCGAGACTTCCCCCGGACGCGGGTTGCTCCCGCCGCCCGCGAGCCCGGAGGTAGAGATAGTGTGGTGCGGAGCCCGGAAAGGACGCTCTTTTACCAGTGTTCCGCCCCCGGTACCGGCTGCGCTATGTACCTTCGTGACCTCGATGCTCTCGTCCATCGTGAGCGGAGGAAGTATGCCCGGCAGCCTCCTCGCGAGCATAGTCTTCCCCGATCCGGGCGGACCACTAAGTAGAGCGTTGTGTCCGCCGGCCGCCGCGACCTCAAGCGCGCGCTTTGCGTAGCGTTGCCCGGTCACGTCCGCGAAGTCGTCGGCATGGAGACCTCCGTTGCTCGTTCCGTTCGGTGACGGGTGTGCTGGAGACATCTCCATCTTGTTGGAAAGCAAGTCGGCAGCCTGGCGGAGCGTTTTTACACCGTATACCTCGACCCCGCTGATAGATGCGGCCTCTGTCATGTTCATCTCGGGTAGGATCAGTCGCGGCAGCTTCTCACGGCGGGCGCCCTCGGCGATAGAGAGAGCGCCACGTACACCGCGTAGCCCGCCGTCGAGCGATAGCTCCCCGATGACGCCCACCCCCTCCAGGCTCTCCGGCGGAACGACGCCGGAGACGGCGAGCACCGCTAGCGCTATCGGGAGATCGAAAGCAGGACCTTCTTTTCGAAGATGGGCCGGGGCGAGGTTGACTATTACCTTCTTGGTCGGGAACTTGTAACCGGAGTTCGTGATCGCCACCCGAACCCGCTCCCTAGCCTCCTGGACCGCCGCATCCGGAAGCCCCACTATGGCGAAACCGGGAAGCCCCGCACTGACGTCGACCTCGACCTCCACGGGAACCGCGTCTATCCCTAGATGGGTTTGGCTCCTGGCCCTGCATACGGGCATTATTGTAAACGACTCTTCATCGTTGTTCTTGCTCCCGTCGACCCCACGTACAGGCACATGCTAAGTACTTTAGCTCTCAGCTAATCTTAGCAGCCATTTAGTGACGACGCTTGCTTACTATCGGCCATGAGTGTGAGAGAGTGTTTAGAAAGCGTCTCTTATGTGTTGCACTCGCGGTTGGCCTTCGCCCGCGAGTATGCCGACCACGTCGAAGCGGGCTTCGGAGAACTCCGGCTCCTCTTCGGCCAAGTATTGCTCGGCGACGGCGCGTATTGTTGACTGTTTGCGGGGCGTTACCGCCTCAAGCGGGTCACCGAACCCGACACCGCGACGCAGCTTGACCTCGACAAAGACGAGCGCTTCTCCCTGGCGCAGGATGAGATCTATCTCGCCGCCCCGACGCCGGTAGTTCTTCTCGACCAACGTGTACCCTCGCTGTTGCAGATACTGCAGGGCGAGCGCTTCACCCCGGTCTCCGGCACGCTTCCTGCTCAGACGACGACACCGGCGTAGCTCAGGCGATGGACCCGACAAGGTCCCAGCTCAACAAGGGCAAGCTTGTGGACAGCGGTCCCGTAGCCCCGGTTCCGCTCGAACCCGTACCCGTCGTGCTCGTCCGAGAGCGCCTCCATCGCAGCGTCCCTCAACACCTTCGCAACCACGCTGGCAGCGGCGACCGAGGCGCTGCTACCGTCAGCTTTCGGACGGCACTCTATATTTTCCCCGAGCTTTAGATTACCGTCCGCGAGATTGCAACCGGAAAAAGGTTCGAGGGCTTCGAGCGCCCGACCGAGCGCCCCCCGGTTTGCGGACCCGACCCCGTGGCGATCTATCCACCACGCCGGGTAAGCGACTACGGAAACCGCCCTGGCGCACCTCATTACGTCCAGGTATACCTCTTCCCGACGCGCGGCCGAGAGGACTTTCGAGTCCCGCAAGTTCGGTATCTTCTTTTCACCGAGCACGACAGCAGCGCCGACGAGAGGTCCTGCCAGGGCGCCACGTCCTGCCTCGTCGGCCCCGGCGAGCGGGCCGGGACGTTCCACGGTCCACGCGGCGTCGAAAGCGTACAGCGCTTCGCCCTCCGGACGACTCTCTCGCCGAGAGCGGACCAAGACTGGGCGGACTGCCTTGCGGTGTGTCGTGTTGGCTCTACTTCGCTTTCTTGACGCGGGCTTTGCGGCCGATCTTCTCCCGGATGTAGTAGAGCTTGGCGCGTCTGACGGCGCCGCGGGTGACGACCTCTATCTTCGCTATCTTCGGCGAGTGGTAAGGGAAGATCCTTTCCACGAAGATACCGAAAGAGTTCTTCCTGACCATGAAAGTCTCACCGATACCGCTGCCTTTGCGGGATATACAGAGCCCCTCGAAGACCTGCGTCCTCTCCCGGTTTCCTTCGATCACCCGGTAATGCACCCGGATGGTGTCGCCGGGACGAAATACGACGCCGGTTTCCTGCTGCAAGTTCTCGCTCGTTATCATCTTGTCTCCTCTCGTGATTCGTAACAGGAGGGCTATAGAGGCCGTCCGGCCTTCTTCGCCCGGCCCCTCGCGTCAGACTCATTCTCGCGCCAGGACCTTATCTCCGCATGATTGCCGGATAATAGCACGCCCGGCACCCGCTCTCCATCCCACTCGGCCGGCCGCGTGTACTGCGGAGGCCCGATTCTCTCCTCATCAGCGAAAGATTCACCTACCAGGCTCTCCGCGTTCCCGAGCACTCCCTCGATGCGTCGGACCACGGCATCCACCAACGCAGCAGCCACGATCTCACCTCCCGAGAGGACGAAATCTCCAAGAGAAACGACCTCCGTAGCCAGCCGCTCCCGCACCCGCTCGTCTATCCCACCGTAACGCCCGCAGATGATGGTCAGGTCCTCGCCCCACGACACTTCCTCGACGTAGCCTTGTGAGATCCTCCGCCCCCACGCCTCCGTGAGCACGACCCGCCGATGCTCCCTCACCTCTCCGGCGCGCATCCCATAAATTTCTTCGAGCGCCCGCGCGACGATGTCAACCCGCACGACCATCCCCGCGCCGCCGCCGAAGGGCATGTCGTCGATTCTCCCGCCCGGCGCGTACTCCCGCAGATCGAAGGTCCCGAAGTCTACGACCCCGCGCTCTATCGCCCGTCCCACAACCCCAACACACGCTGCAGCCCGCACCGCCTCCGGGAAGACACAGAAAACGTCGATGCTCTTCACGCGGTTGCCCACCTCATCTCTCACCCTTGGAAGGGTTACTCGGGTTCGGGAGGATGGACGACCAAGCGCCCCTTTTCGATATCAACCTCCGGGACGTGCTCCAGTGTGAACGGCACGTAGAGATCCCCTGACACACTGTCTTCTTTATCGCCTCGTACCACCAGGACCTCGTGCGCCGGCGTCCCGAAAGTCTCGGCTACGCTTCCCAAAACTTCCCCTGATTCATCAAATACGGAGAGGCCGACCAGATCTCCGGCGTAGAATTCATCCTCGTCCGGCGCATCCAACTCGCTCCGGTCGAGCAATAGCTCGATTCCTCGCAGGCTGATCGCTTCCGGCCGACTTTCTACGCCCTCCAGGTCTATCAAGAAACCTTTCGGGGTCTCGCGCGAGCGGAGGATTCGAACGCGGGAGTCACCTACCAGCGGCTCCATGCCTTCCCTGAGGTGGCGGCCAGAGCCCGAGGGACGGACCCGAACGGTACCGCGGACCCCGTGCGGGGCTCCTATCTTGCCGATCACGACCGGGTCTGAGAGGTCGCCCACAGCTCTGTTATTCGGCGATCTCCACGCTTACTTTCCGGTCGGCGTTGACCGATGCGGCCTTTACGACGGTACGGATAGCCCGGATAGTACGGCCCTGGCGACCGATCACACGCCCCACGTCGTCCGGCGCGACCGTAAGCTCCAGGTCCACGCGAGTACCGTCTTCCGTACTCGAGACCTCGACCCTATCAGGCTCCTCGACCAGCGAGCGGGCCAGGAACAACAGCAGTTCTTCCAGCCTCTTCACGACGCCCTCCGGCTTTCCTAGAGTACCCCGGAGATCTTCAACAGCTTCCGGACTTGATCCGTGGGCTGCGCCCCCTTGCCGAGCCACTCCCGCGCCTTCTCCTCGTCAACCTCGATGTTCGAGGGCTGCGTGCGCGGGTTGTACGTGCCGACCCTGTCCAAAAACTTGCCGTCGCGCGGGCTGCGCGAATCGGCGACCACTATCCGGTAGAACGGCGCCTTCGTCGAGCCGTGCCTCGCCAACCTTATCTTTACTGCCATGCTCTCACCTCTCCTGTTTCTCTTTTCATTGTCTCATCTTGTCGGCATTCCGGGAATGCGCGGCATACCGCCGCCCTTACCCATCTGCTTCATCATCTTCTGCATCTCGCCGAACTGCTTGACGAGCTTCTGGACGTCCTGCTGGGTCGCCCCGGAGCCCCGCGCTATCCTACGCGCCCGGCTCGGATTCTGCAACAACTTCGGGTTTC
Organism: Rubrobacterales bacterium; assembly: GCA_038199155.1. Lineage (GTDB taxonomy): Bacteria > Actinomycetota > Rubrobacteria > Rubrobacterales > Rubrobacteraceae > JBBPZK01. The sequence goes on from JBBPZK010000074.1 coordinate 9,149, forward strand.
TACGCTCGGCGACGGTCATGGACGTGATCATGGCCTCCACCCGCCCGAGCATCCGGTCGTCTATCTGGACGTTCTGCAACTGCTTGCCGAGGCCGGGGATCATACCCATAAGGCTCGATAAAGGACCCATCTTCTTTATCATCTGCATCTGCTTCAAGAAGTCCTCGAACGTGAACTTGCCGCTCATAAGCTTCTTGCCCTGCGCCTCGGCCTCCTGCTGGTCCATCTGCTGCTCGGCCTTCTCGATGAGCGTTAAAACGTCGCCCATCCCCAGGATGCGACCGGCCATCCTGTCCGGGTAGAAGTAGTCGAACTCGCTCATCTTCTCGCCCTCGGAGGCAAACTTGACCGGCCGCCCCGTCACCGAGACCACGGACAAAGCCGCCCCGCCCCTGGCGTCGCCGTCGAGCTTGGTCAACACCATCCCGTCGAAGTCCGCGTACTCCTGGAAAGCCTGCGCAACCTCCACCGCGTTCTGTCCGGTCACCACGTCCAGGACGAGCATTACAGAGTGAGGCTTCACCAACGAACGAACCCGCTTTAGCTCCTCCATCATGTCCTGGTCGAGGACCTGACGGCCCGCCGTGTCAATGATCACGAAGTCGTAGCCGTCAGCCTTCGCTTCTTTGACGCCGCGCTCGGCGATGTCTTCCGGCGCGGGCTCAGTGCCTTCGGTGTAAACCGGCACGTTTAGCTCGCGTCCGATCTGCTGGAGCTGCTCTATAGCCGCCGGACGGTATGTGTCGCAGGCGACCAGATACGGGTTCTTGCCAAGCTTGCGCGCGAACAGGGCGAGCTTCCCGGCGGTCGTAGTCTTGCCGTGTCCGTTTAGGCCGGCGAGCATCACCACCGTCGGCGGGCGGGAGGCGAAGGTGAGCTTGTGGGACGTGCCGCCCATCAACTCGGCCAACTCCTCGTTCACTATCTTCACAACCTGCTGGCCGGGGCTCAGGGCTTTGGACACCTCGGAACCAGTCGCCCGGTCCCGAACCTTGCCGACGAACTCCTTGACGACGCCGTAGTTTACGTCCGCCTCAAGCAGCGCTAGACGGATCTCACGGGTCACCTTCTTTACCTGATCCTCTGTGAGGTTGCCGCTCCCTCGCACCCCGTCGAGTGCGGTATTTAGTCTCTCACCCAGCGTCTCGAACATATCTACAACTCCCCGAACAGTGCTTGCGCGAACTCGCCGGCGTCGAACGGATGCAGGTCCCCAACTTTCTCCCCGACGGAGATCAACTTGATCGGCACCCCAACCTCATTGGCTATCGCCAGCGCGATGCCGCCCCTGGCCGTTCCGTCCAGCTTGGTCAATATTATACCCGTCACCCCGACCGCTTCCCCGAACATTTTCGCCTGCCGCAGCCCGTTCTGTCCAGTCGTCGCGTCCACTGTGAGCAAAACCTCGTGCGGCGCACCCGGCAACTGCCGCTCCAGCACCCGCTTCACCTTCTCGAGCTCCGCCATCAGGTTCGTCTTGGTGTGCAGCCGCCCGGCCGTATCCACTAGCAGTATGTCAACGCCTTCCCGCTTCGCCTCCTCGACCGCCTCGTGAGTGACAGCCGCCGCATCCGACCCGCGCTCGCGGGATACGACCGGAGCCCCGGTCGCCTCGCCCCACTTCTGGAGCTGCTCGATAGCCGCCGCCCGGAAAGTGTCCCCAGCCGCGAGCATCACGCGCCCCGGCAGGTATTTCACCAGTTTGCCTATCGACGTAGTCTTGCCGGTGCCGTTTACCCCGACCATCAGGATCACCGTAGGAGCGTGAGAGACGTCCAACTCGACCGGCCCTTCGAGCATCCGCCGCGCGTGCTCGACCATCATCTCCCGTAACTCTCTACTGCTGGAGATGTTCTTCTCCAGCGCCTCCTGCTCCAACTCCCCGACGAGCTTAGCCGTGGTCGTCACCCCGACGTCGGAAGCTATGAGGATCTCCTCAACCCTCTCCCAGAACTCCTCGTCCTCCGCGTCCCGGAACTCCGCCACCGCCGCATTCAACTGCCCGACGACCGACTCCCGGCTCCGCTTCAAACCGTGCCGCAGCCGCCCGAACCAACCGCCAGACTCTTCTCCTGCCACCTCAAGCTCCGGGTCTTCTTCCACCGGCTCGGGAACTGCTTCCGGCTCCGCAATCTCTTCTTCTGGTTCCGGCTCAAGGGCTTCTTCCACGGGTCCGGGTATATCCTCCGGGGTCGTAAACTCCTCGTCTTCTATCTCTTCTTCAACAACCTCCCCGACCGGAGCATCTACTTCGGACTCCAACTCTTCTTGGGGTTCGAGCTCCTGCTCTTCGGTCGCTATATTTGACCCGGACTCTTGCTCGGGCTCTTTTGATCTCCTGAAAAAGTTACGCCATGAACGTGCCATAAAGGATGTCTTAATCTCCTGATAAACGTTTTGATACTACCGCTGTGGCTCCCGAAGCGTCTTGAGTTACCCCGTAGAGCACGTCCGCAGCGGCCATAGTGCGCTTCTGGTGGGTCACCAGCATAAATTGCCCGCTGGACCTGTGAGAGTCTACCACGGATAGAAAACGCGCCAGGTTCACGTCGTCCAGCGCCGCTTCGGCTTCATCCAGCACGCAGAAAGTCCGGTGCTCGTCCCCCCGTCGGCTCAGGAAGATACTGAACAAGAAAGAAAGGGCGAGCAGCGACCTCTCCCCGCCGGAGAGAACGTTCAGCGACCGGTGTCCCCGCCTCCCCAGACGGATCCCGATCTCCACACCCTCCTCCGACAACTCCAAATCCCCACTCGCCCCACCCAACATCCTCGGAACCATCTCCCTAAAAGCATTTCTAGCGCCCGCAAACGTGAGCAAAAACCTCTCCTCTATTTCTTTGTCCACCTGTTGTATTATGCGGTTAAGTTCGTCCGTGGCGGCTTCTGCGTCGTAGCGTTGGGCAGAGATGAACTCGTGGCGCTCGCGTAGGTGGCTCTCCTGGGAGAGGGCGAGCAGGTTCACGTCGCCGAAGCGCTTTATCTTGCGGGCCAGTCGGGCGCGCTCCGCTTCCAGGTCTGCCGGCGCGTTTTCGGACTCTTCACGGGCCATCTCGACGGAGGCGGCCCACTCGCTGGAAAGTTCCTCTACTGCTTCGGTGGCGGAACTCTCCATATTTTCGAGGTTCTCACGGAGCCTCGCGGTTTCGGCCCGGAGACGGGCGAGTTCCCCGGACAACTCGGCGGATCGTGAGGCTAGAAGGCCTTGTTTTCCGGTTAGATGACGGTGTCTCTCCACGGCTTCTGTACGGGACCCGCGAAGCTTACTCCGGCGGGACAATAAGCTCTCCGCGAGCGTCTGGGAGAGTCGTGCGGAGCGTTCGGTTGTCTGGATCAGGTGATCTGCGCTCTCGTTCGGGTTCGTCTTCCTGCTCCGGAGGGCGCGGGAGATGCGGTCGCGACGGCTCCGCGCCTCGGCGACGGCTGCCCGTAGGCGAGAGCGACGCATCTCCACCTGACGGAACTCCTCGCGGGAAGACCCGGCCTCCGAATCGGCAGCCGCGAGCTTCTCTCCGGCGCTCCCGGTCTCACGCTCCGCGTCTCGCAATGCAGATTCAGCGGTCTGGATCTGCTGTTCCAACTCTCCCGACTGCTCGCGCCGTCTCACCAGGGCTAGCCGCTCCCTCTCGGTTTTCTCAACACGCCTCAAGGCTTCCCTGGCGAGAAGGGCGGAGACGCGACGAGTACGGTCGGTTAGTGACCGCAACGCCTCGCTTTCGCGCGAGAGACGCTCGACCCCACCAGCGGCATTCACCACGTTCTCTTGCAAACGGAGCAGGGTCTCGCCGGGGCCACTCTCAAGGGTGGCGAGCCGCCTCTCTTCGTTCGAGAGTAACGACTGTAGCTCGAAACGCCCGCCGGAGCTTGCCAGGGAGACGAAGGTCCGGGTGAGCCGCAAGCCGCGGCGGGTGACGGCGATGTGGCCGTTGTTCGGGGCGACATCCGGGCTTTCGACGACGTAGACGCCGGCGAGTATACGCTCCACGGCCTCCGCGTAACGCTCGTCGACTATCTCCACGCATTGCAGGAGCGGCCTTCCGGGCAGAGTTCTTTCGTCCTCCACACCTTCGGCGTCCAGACGAACGGCTATCCTCTCGGTCTCGGAAAGTAGCGTTATACCTTCGTCGAGATCTCGGGCGAGCACGCCGTTGCCGATCTCCCCGAGCGCCGCTTCTACGGCCACCTCGAAACCGGCAAGCGCCCGGACTACCTGATAGAGCCGCGTCCCGGACCCGCCATTCTCACCCGAAGCCCTCAGGCTCCGGATGCGGGCTTCGGAAGCCCCGCGCGCAGCGGCCAATGCACCCTTACGCCGGTTGATATCAGAAGCCGAACTCTCGGCCATCTTCCGGAGGCTTCCGAGAGACTCCAAGAGCTCGCCCAGTTCTTCGCGAAGGTTGCTCATAGGCGCATCGGCGAGGTCTTCGGCAACTGAGGAGATCCGTCCGAGTTCCTCCTCCCCTAGCGCGGAAACATGCTCGTCGCTGCCGGCGTTAACCTCCCGGCGGGCTCGGAGTCGTTCGAGGTTCCCGGTCAGGCGCGCGAGGCGTTCTGCCGCAGCGGCGCGTTCCTTGCGGACGGCTGCGGCGGCTTGCTCGCGATGGCCGAGTTCCTCCCGACGGTCCGAATATTCTTTCTCGATCTGCCCAGCGCGAGCCTCCAGGTCCGAGAGGTTACCCTCCACCTTCCGAAGCTCTTCTTCCAGGCGCAGAACCGTTCTCGCCTGCTCCGTTTCCCTGCTCTTCACCGATTCGAGCCGCAGGAGGGATCTCTCGGCGCGCAGAGACTGAGCCCGTAAGGACTCCGAAAGATTCTCAAGCGCCTCCAGGTTCTTCTCGCGGTCTCCGAGCTCCATCTCGACCGCCTGGATCTCCGGCTCCAGCCGGGTTCGCTCCCCGCGCAACTCTTCTTCCCGCGCCGACACCTCGGAGACGCGAGCCTCCTCCGATTCGAGCCGGCTCCGCAAGGCGTCGAGGTCTCTAGTCGCCACCCGGTAGAGATGGGCGAGGGAGAGCTTTCGGTAACGGCTTTCGAGTTCTCGGTACTCGCGGGCGGCAACGGCTTCTTCCTCGATCCTCGCCAGTTGGTTCTCCAACTCGGCTTCTAGTTGGCGGCTCTTCTCTAACTGCGAGTCGGAACGCTCCAGACGGCGGCTGGCCGAGAGCCTGCGTCGACGGTAAACGCCGAGCCCAGCGGCTTCTTCGAGTGCCAGACGGCAGGCGGCGGGTCCGCCGGAGACGATGGAGTCCACCGAACCCTGACGGAGGATGCTGTGACGACCGAGACCCGCTTCTCCAGCCACAGCTCGCACGTCGGCGAGCCTGGAGCGTGCGCCGTTGATCCGGTACTCCGTGTCCCCGGCGCGCGAGATGCGACGGGTGATTGAGACCTCGCTGTAAGGGAGCGAAACCATGCCCGACTCGTTATCTATGACCAGCGTGACCTCGGCTGTGGCCGAAGATTTCAAGGTCTCGGAGCCCGAGAAGATCAAATCACCGATCGCCCTCGCCCGCAACACACCCGGACTCTGCTCCCCGAGCGCGAAGAGAACCGCATCGGTAATGTTGCTCTTTCCCGAACCGTTCGGCCCGACGATGACGGTCAGGCCGCCTTCGAGCGGCATCCGTACCGGCCGCGCGAAAGTCTTGAAACCCTTGATGTAGACCGCCGAGAGCACTACGACACTATTCTACGCAACTTCAGCCCCAAAAGCACACGAAAACCGCAGCAAACAAGCTTTCATGCCACCGGTAAGAAACGGCTGGTCCGGGCTCAGGCCCCCACGTGGACTTCGACCGGCGAGCGTGGGATGGGGCGGATGCCCAGTATTTCAAGGGCGGCGCGGGCGGCGGCTTGCTCGCTCTCTTTGATGGAGTTGCCTTCGCCCGTGGCGACTTCCCTGCTCTCCACGGAAACGGCGGAACTGAAGCTCGGACGATGAGGCGGGCCTTGTTTCGCGAGAACCCGGTAAGTCGGCCTCAGACCGTCGGCCTGGAGCGTCTCTTGCAGGAGCGTCTTCCAGTCCCGTAGGTCGTCGGTATCTACCTCGGAAGGGTCGAATATTTCATCTATGGTTCTCAAGACGAGGTCGCGGTCGATCAGGTACGCCCCCCCGATTATCGCCTCGACGGTGTCGGCGATCACGGAGTCGTTTATGACTGAACTCTCGATCATCTCCTCCAACCCCTCGCCCCTGCCGACGGTCGCCAGAAACGATTTGCGAACCAGATGGGCCCGGATGCGCGTCAAGTCGCCTTCGAGAAGCTCCGGATACCCGTGAAACACCAACTCCGCCACCCGGTTGTTGAGTATAGAGTCACCCAGGAACTCAAGAC
>JBBPZK010000075.1:0-5278 GCA_038199155.1 Rubrobacterales bacterium
CGGTCATACTGGCCGACTTCCTAGCGATCCGCTACGTCGGCGTGACGCAGAACATCATCGTGCCGGGATTGGCCCGAAACCTGGTACTCGGTCCCGGTTTGATCGGGGTGGCGCTCTTTAGCGTCTTTTTGCTGCTCGTGATAGTCGGTAGCACCAACGCCGTCAACCTGGCGGACGGGCTAGATGGGCTCGCTGCCGGGGCCGGGAGCATCGCCTTGCTCACCTACACCGCCATAGCTTTCCTGGAGCGCCAGTACGACGTCGCCCTCATCTGCGGGGCGATGGTCGGAGCGCTGATCGGCTTTCTCTGGTTCAACGCCCACCCGGCGGAGGTCTTTATGGGCGACACCGGGTCTCTGGCTATCGGCGGGGTCATGGCCGCCGCCGCCGTCTTTACCAAAACCGAGATGCTGCTGCCGATCATCGGTGGGCTCTTCGTAATAGAAGCGCTCTCGGTCATAATCCAGTACGCCTTCTTCAAGGTAACCCGCCGCCGGGTCTTCAAGATGGCTCCAATCCACCACCACTTCGAGCTTTCGGGCTGGGAAGAAAACAAGATAGTGGTCCGCTTCTGGATCGTCCAGGCCGCGTTCGCCGCTACCGGTTTCGTCCTCTATTACCTACTCCTCTACAACGCGCCGTGAACGACTCTAAAAAGACACTCGTCTACGGCCTCGGAGAATCAGGCGTGTCGGCCATCCGTGCGTTGCTGGACGTCGGGGAGACCGAGATACTAACCGCCGACGCCGGAGATAACGAACGTCTACGGGGCGTACTCGATGATCTGGAAGTCGAAGGGAAGCTCGGTGCGGAGCCGGAGATACTCGAAGGCGTCGCAAGGGTCGTGGTGAGTCCCGGCGTGCCGCCACGCGACCCCGTGCTCGCGGCGGCGGAGGCGCGCGGAATACAGATCCTGTCTGAGCTCGCGCTCGGGCTCTCGATGCTCGGCTCCGACGTGCGGGTCGTGGCTGTTACCGGGACCAACGGCAAGACGACCGTCGTGGATATGCTGCACCACATACTGGAAGCCGCCGGTATGCGGCACGCGGTCGCCGGAAACTCCTGGCGGGCGCTTACCGGTTGTCTCGAAGAAGTGCGGAGCGCCGGCCTCCTGGTTCTGGAAGTCTCCTCTTTCCAGTTGCACTACATGGGCCAGAGGGAAACGGAAGCTGGTTTCGAGGTCGCGGCGCTGTTGAACGTCCGCCCGGATCACCTGAACTGGCACGCCTCTTTCGAGGAATACGCTAAGGATAAGCTCCGTATCTTCGGTGGACAGGACAGCGGAGACCTGGCTCTCGTGAGCGCGGCGGATGAGATCGGGCTCGAAGCTCGCAAGACTATCGAGGCCGAGACGCTGGTCGTCGGTAGAGAAGGTACTAGGGTCGAGGATGGAGAATTGTTTCTTCGGGGGGAACGTCTGATCTCTCTTTCCGAGCTTCGATTCGCCGGTACGCACAACCTCGAAAACGCCCTGTTTGCAGCGGCGGCGGCACGGAAGCTGGATGTGCCTATGGCAAGTATCCGGGATGGGCTGCGCGAGAGCAGGCTCAAGCCGCATCGTTTGGAAGCCGTGACTGAGAGAGATGGTGTGCTGTACGTGGACGACTCCAAAGCGACGAACCCGGCGGCTGTCGCATCGGCGTTAGAGAGTTTCGAGCGTCCGGTAGTTCTCATCCTCGGCGGATCGGAAAAAGACACCGACTTCGCGGAGATCCTGCCGCAACTCGGCCGCTGCCGCGCGGTGATCTGCCAGGGCGAAGCGGGACCGAGGATCTCCGGATATTTGGAGTCTGTCCGGGTGGAGAAGCCCGTCTATCTAACGCCGGACTTGGCGGAGGCCGTCTCGGTCGCCGGGAAGGTGTCGCGTCCGGGCGACGTGGTCCTGCTCTCGCCCGGCTGCGCGAGCTTCGACCAATTTTCGGGCTATGCCGAGCGGGGAGAGGAGTTCGCCAGTCTCGCGTCGGCGGCGCCTCTCGAGCGCGAGAAGGTGGCGGATAGATGAAGTCGCTGCGGACTAACTTCTTTCTGGTGGCCCTGGGGCTGTCGTTGCTCGGTATCGTGATGGTTTACTCGGCGACATACAGGGACTATGGGACCAAAATCCTGATGATGAGGAGCCTGCACACCGCGATCGGGCTCGCCGTTTTCCTCGTGGTGAGTGGCATCCGCTTCACGGCCTGGCGCAATTACGCCCCGGCGCTCTACGTGGTCGTGCTGGTGAGCCTCGTGCTCGTGCTGATCCCTGGCATAGGTCAGGAGATCGGGGGCTCCCGCAGGTGGTTCGACTTGAAGGTGTTCAGCCTCCAACCGGCGGAATTCGCCAAGTTGGCGGCCATCGTGACTTTGAGCTGCGCCGTGGCGAAGCGCCGCCCCGGATCCGGCATGCCGCCCGGTCCCTTGCTGGCCGTCGGACTGCTCTTCGCGCTGGTGTTGCTGGAGCCAGATTTCGGCACCTCGGTCGTGCTGCTGGCCGGGGCGGCGGGCGTCCTCTGGGCTTCGGAGATACGGACCCGGGTACTGCTGGCGGCCGGTGGCCTCGCCGCGGCCGGTCTCGCCCTGGTGATGGTGCTCGAACCGTACCGGCGGGCGCGGTTCATGGCCTTCCTGGATCCCTGGTCCACCTCCGACGGCTCCGGGTACCAGATAGTACAGTCGATGGTCGCGATAAAGGCCGGGAGCATCCTAGGCGCCGGGGCGGGCGCCGGGGCGCAAGGAGCGTACGTCCCGGCGGCCCAGACCGATATGATCTTCGCCCTGATCGGTGAAGAACTTGGTCTGTTAGGCATGGTCGCGGTGATCGCCGCGTTCAGCTTTCTGGCTCTGGCGGGCTTTCGTATAGCTATGAGCGCCCCGTCGGTGATGGCCCGATGCCTCGCCGCCGGTCTGACCACCATGCTCGCCGTACAGGCGCTTTTCAACATCGGCGCTGCGATGGGCGCGTTGCCCCTCGCCGGCATGACGCTGCCGTTCGTGAGCTACGGAGGTTCGAGCCTGATAGTCAGCTTCGCGGCAGTCGGTATTCTCTACAGAATTTCGGAGGACAGTGAACGAGCCAGAGAGGTCAAACCTCGCAAAAAGAACAGAGGAAACACAGCGGACTCCGCGCGTCCTGATCGCCGGCGGCGGGACGGGAGGACACGCGATCCCCGCGTTGTGCGTGGCCGATAGCCTGCGCGAGAAGGGCGCCATCGTCGAGTTCGTCGGCGCTGAGTCCGGCATCGAGGCGGACCTCGTGCCCGCCGCCGGATACACCCTCCACTCACTTCCTCTACAAGGTCTCGCCGGTAGTCCCACTGCCAGAGTGAAGGCGGCTTTCCTATTCGCCAGAGGGCTCATCCGTTGTCGTGAGATTATCAAGAGCTTTCGGCCCGATGCGGTGCTCGGCGTTGGCGGTTACGCGAGCGCCCCGGCCGTGATCTCCGCGCGCTCCATGAAGATCCCGACCTTCCTGCACGAACAAAACTCCGTCCCCGGCAGGGTCAACCGCCTCGCCGGACGGTTCGCGAGACAGGTCCTGATAACCTTCCCCGCTGCCAAAGAGCATCTGAAAGGCGCATCGTGGGTCGGTATGCCGACGCGCAAGGAGTTCTTCGGGGCTTCGAGGGGAGAGGCGCTCCGCTCTTTGGGTCTTGAGCCGCCGGTCGTCTTGATCTTCGGGGGCAGCGGCGGGGCTTTGAAGATAAACCTCGCAGCCGCCGAGGCTTTTAGGCACGAGACACCTTATACCGTAGTGCAGATCGCCGGCCGTAGGGATTTCGGGCGGCTCTCGACGGAAAACCTGAGACATCGAATCCTGGAGTATGAGCCGGAGATCTGGCGTTATCTGGCGGCCGCCAGTGTCGTCGTGATCCGCTCCGGTGCCGGGTCCCTGTTCGACACGGCCGCAGTGGGGCGGGCTTCTGTCCTGATCCCCTTTCCCTATGCCACGGGCGACCATCAACTGTACAATGCTCGCTACTTCACCGATAAAGGCGCGGCGGAGATGATCCTCGACTCGGAGGTAACTGCCCGCGCCTTGAGAGAACGCATCGAATCGCTTTTATATGACGCAGGGCGTCGGGAGAGGCTTGCCGGACGCATGGCCGCGCTGGCTACTCCGGGTGCCGCCGCCGAGGTGGCCGGGTCCCTGATCCAGGCCACCGTTAGAGAGGAGAACTAGAGGTTGAGGATTCACATGATAGGCATCGGCGGGGCCGGCATGAGCGGCATAGCGGAGGTTCTTCAGAGAGGGGGACACACCGTCACCGGCTCTGACCTGAAGGAATCGCCGTACACGCGCAGGCTCCAGGCGTCCGGCATGAAGGTCTATATCGGACACGAATCCGGGCAGGTCGGCGAGGTGGACCAGGTAGTCGTCTCGACCGCCATCCCACAAACGAACCTGGAGCTCCTGGAAGCCCGCCGCCGCTCCATTCCCGTGCTCGCCCGCGCTCAGGCCCTGGCCGGTATCCTCAAGAGTCGCTCGAGCGTCGCGGTGGCAGGAACCCACGGCAAGACGACTACCACGAGCATGACGACCCACGCCCTAAAGTCACTCGGCGAGAACCCGACCGCGCTGGTCGGCGGCGAGCTGAACGACATCGGGAGCAACGTGGTCGAGGGAAGCCCGGACCTCGTCGTAGCCGAGGCGGACGAGAGCGACCGCTCCCTGCTCTACCTCCGGCCCCGCGTCGCCGTCCTCACGAACGTCGAGTTCGACCACCCGGATTTCTACTCATCGCTCGACGACGTATTTGATACTTTCTCGAAGTTCGTGCAAGCCTTGCCCTCCGACGGCCACCTCGTCACCTGGGCCGAAGATGACTCCTGCCTACGGTTGGCAGCGGGAGCGCCGTGCGAAGTGACTACCTACGGTATCTCCGGCGGAGATCTGCGGGCCGATATCCTCTCCTCCAACAGCTACACCTTTATCGAAGGTGGTCGCGAGAGAGGACTCGTGGAACTCGGTGTCCACGGGCGTCACAACATCCTCAACTCGCTGGCCGCTGCCGGGGTCGCCCGCTGGTTCGACCGTGATCCCTACGAGGCGGCTTCGAGTCTCAGAGATTTCGGCGGCGTCCGTCGCAGGTACCAGCTAAAGGGCGAACGTTCCGGGGTGAAGGTAATAGACGATTATGCCCACCACCCGACCGAGGTAAACGCTACCCTCGAAACGGCGCGGGCGACCCAACTCAACGGGGGACGGGTGATAGTCGTCTTCCAGCCGCACCGCTACTCGCGCACCCGAAGGTTTTACAGGGAGTTCGGCAAAGCCTTTTCAGCCGCCGATACCGTCCTC
>JBBPZK010000076.1:0-15949 GCA_038199155.1 Rubrobacterales bacterium
AGCCCGGCCTGATGTCCTGTTCTCAGACGCAAGTCTCTTGAACGAGAACGGGCTCGTTCTACCGCCGGTTCTGCGGCTCGCGCGGGACCTGGACTTGTACCCTTTGAAGGTCGGCAGCGCCGAAGAGTTAGCCCAGGCTATCCGTAAGAAGGTCGGAAAGCGGGCTTTTAGATGAGGCTGGAGCTTGAAGAGGTGGCACACGCCTACTCGCGGGGGACGCCTTTCGAGGTGGCGGCGCTCCGGGGGGTCTCGCTGGTGGTCGAGGCGGGGGAGGTGCTCGGCGTCTGCGGCGGCACCGGCTCCGGGAAGAGCACGCTCGCCCAACATATGAACCGCCTTCTCTCGCCTACTTCCGGCCGGGTGCTGGTAGACGGCGTGGACGCCGCCTCACTTGAGAAAACCCGCCTTCGACAGAAGGTCGGGCTAGTCTTCCAATTCCCAGAGCAAGCCCTCTTCGCGCCGACGGTTGAGGAGGACGTGGCCTTCGCCCCCCGCCGGCTCGGACTGGTGGAAGAAGAGACTCGCGAGATGGTCAGAGAGGCGCTCACCGCCGTCGGTGTGTCGCAACTGGCGGGAAGGTCGCCTCATACGCTCTCCGGCGGTGAGAAGCGACGGGTCGCGGTCGCGGGGGTGCTCGCCATGGACCCGGAGGTGTTGGTCCTCGACGAGCCGGCGGCCGGCCTCGACCCTGCGACGCGGGAGTCGCTGCTCGCGTTGATAAGAAACCTTAGGGAGACCAGGAAATCAGTCGTCTTGATCTCCCACGACCTGGACGAAGTGGCTGAGGTCGCCGACCGCGTCTGCATTCTGGAACGGGGCGCGGTAAAGGCGACAGGGACGCCAGCAGAGGTCTTCTATGGGCATCCGGAGTACGCGCCGGCGATGGTTAAGGTGGCCTCTTCTCTGAGAGAGAGTTACCAGGATGTCGGCCGGCCCGTTCGCTATGCGGATACTGTGAGGGCGCTTAGAGAGTTGCTGGAGCGTTAGCGGTGGGGGCGAGCCGGTCTCTGGGGCAGTTTTATCCGGTTGACTCGCCGCTTCACGCGCTCGACCCTCGGGCGAAGATCCTCGCCGTGGCGCTTTTAGTGCTGGGGCTGTTTTTCGTAAAAGAGATCGAAGGTCTTATCCTGATGGCGGTTGTGCTGCTCGCCGGCGTAGCCGTGAGTCGCGTACCCATCGGGGTCTTCTTTAAGCTGCCGGGGCCGGTCTTGTTTATCGTGGTGTTTACGGCGCTGTTCCAGGCGCTTTTCTCTCATCAAGGTGAGGTGTTGTTCGGGTGGGGACCGCTTGAAGTGTACGGAGGTGGGCTCCGGGTGGGTGTCTTCCTGGCGCTCAGGATCGTCTTGCTCGTGTGGGCTGCGGGCCTTTTGACGGCGACCACCGGTCCTGTAGCCCTGGCCGATGGGCTGGAGGACTTGCTCTCCCCTCTGAAAAAGATACGCTTCCCGGCGCACGAGGCGGCCATGATGATGACGATAGCCTTACGGTTCATTCCCACTTTGCAGGAGGAGGCTTCGAGGATCACACGCGCCCAGGCGGCGAGGGGCGCGGGCTTTGACGAGGGCGGCCCGATCCGTCGCGCCCGGTCGCTGCTGCCGATTCTTCTCCCACTCGTAATCGGTGCTTTCCGGCGGGCGGACGAGTTGGCGGACGCGATGGAGAGCCGAGGCTACCGGGGAGGCGTGGGCCGGACCCGATACCGGGAACTGCGCTTCGGCCTCAAGGACGCCCTGGCCCTGGCCGTAACGGTTATCGTCGTGGCGATCTTGATCTCGCTGTGAAGTTCGCCGGGCTCGTCGAGTACGATGGCGCGGACTTCGTCGGCTGGGCTTCCCAACCAGGACGCAGAACCGTCGAGAGAACTTTGTCGGAGGCGCTCCGTACCATCCTGCGCCAGCCTCGCGCGGTGAAGCTCGCCGTCGCAGGCCGAACCGACGCCGGGGTGCATGCCGCCGGTCAGATCGTCTCCTTCGAGGCCGACACGGGCCTCACCGCGCCATCCATAGCCTACCGGACGACGGCCCTGCTCCCGCCGGACGTGGCGTTGCGGCGTTGCGTAGTAGTAGACGATTCCTTCGACGCCCGCCGCAGCGCCGGGAGCCGGAGTTACGAGTATAGGGTTGTCAACGACCCTGTAAGATCTCCGCTCGCCCGTCGCCACGCGAGCTACATCGCGAAAGAGCTGGACCTAGATCTACTCCAAAAAGCAGCCGCGCTCGTGCTCGGGACCCACGACTTCCGGGCATTCACACCGGCCAAGAGCTATCACGCTCGCTTCGAGCGGACTATCACGGAGTCGCGCTGGGAGAAGAGTGAAGACCTGCTGATATACTGCATTATCGCCGGTTCCTTCCTCTACGGGATGGTCCGCGCCCTCGTCGGCACGATGCTTGAGGTCGCCGGCGGCAGACGGACCCTCGCGGACTTCGAGCGGCTGCTCTCCGGCGGTACGCGTGATGAGGCGGGGCCTTCCGCCCCTAGCCGCGGTCTCACGCTCGCGCGTGTGGAATACGATGGCCTCGACCTGTAGAGTAGACCCCATGGAAAGAGAACAGGAAAACCTGCTCGTTGACATAGATTCGTACATCGAGGGTCTCTTCGCGCCGTCGGACGAGGCGCTGGAAGCGGCCCTCGAAGAGACGCGCCGCGCCGGGTTGCCGGAGATACAGGTTTCCCCGAATCAGGGGAAGTTACTCGGACTTTTGGTTGAGATATCCGGCGTGCGGCGCATCCTGGAGGTCGGAGCCCTCGGTGGGTACAGCACCATCCACCTGGCCCGCGCCCTGCCCGAAGGTGGAGCCCTGATCTCCCTGGAACTCGAAGAGCGTAACGCTGAAGTCGCCCGAGAGAACATACGTCGCGCCGGCCTCGGAGAACGTACAGAGGTGCGGGTGGGAGACGCCCGCGTTCTTCTATCCGAAATGGTGGAGAGAGACGAGGGACCATTCGACTTCGTCTTCATAGACGCGGACAAAGCAAGCTACCCTGAGTACCTGAAATGGGCAATGAAACTGACGCGCTCCGGCTCTCTCATACTAGCCGACAACACTATTCGGGGCGGCGGAGTGCTGGATCCGAAAGACGACTCTTCACGGGGCGCCAGGGAGTACAATCAGATGGTATCGGAAGATGGGCGTCTCTCGGCCACTATATTGCCGTTCTTTAAGAGTAGGGTGGATGGGCTCACCGTGGCGCGGGTGTTATAGGCTTATAGCATATCTTTTGCATGATACTGATTGACGCTTGAGGGTTCTGTATGTAACATAGTGTGGTTGGCCGAAAAATCGGCTTTGTGGTTTTCTGATCTCTGTTTTGGAGGAAGATGAAGAGTTACATGGCGCGGCCCCAGCAGGTCGAGCGCAAGTGGCACGTTATAGACGCGGAGGGGCAGACGCTCGGGCGGCTGGCGTCCGAGATAGCGCGTATCCTGCGCGGCAAGAACAAGCCCCAGTACACGCCGCACGTGGACGTGGGCGACTTCGTGGTGGTCATCAACGCCGACAGGATAGAAGTGACCGGCAGGAAGGCCGAGCAGAAGGTCTACCGGCGGCACACGGGTTATCCCGGCGGGTTGAAAGAGACCAGCTACGAGCAGATGCTGACCCGCAAGCCGACCGAGGTGTTGCGCAAGGCGGTCTACGGGATGATGCCGAAAACGCGGCTCGCCCGGCAGCAGTTCAAGAAGTTGAAGATCTACGCTGGCTCCGAGCATCCGCACGAGGCGCAGATGCCCGAGCCCTACGAGGTGAGGTAAGTATGGCCGAGACACTGTATAGAGGAACGGGCCGGCGCAAGACTTCGGTGGCGCGGGTCCGGTTGCTGCCGGGCGACGGTAAGATCACGGTGAACGGCCGGGACTACGCGGAGTATTTCCCGCGGGCCGCTTACCAGATCGGGGTAATGTCTCCCCTCACGCTGCTCGAAAGCCAGGGCCGCTACGACGTGGTGGTCAAGGTCGAGGGCGGCGGCCAAACGGGCCAGGCCGATGCTGTCCGGCACGGTATAGCGCGGGCGCTTGCCGAGGAGTCTCAAGACGCGCGCGCCGAGCTGAAGGCAGCCGGTCTCCTCACGAGAGATTCGCGGGCCGTGGAGCGCAAGAAGTACGGCCTCAAAAAGGCCCGTAAGCGCCCTCAGTTCTCCAAGCGCTAGGGCAACAGGATCGTTATATCGCGGTAGGCGGGTCCCTTTCGTCCGGCGAGAGGGACCCGTCGCGCGTAGAGGAGGTTTCGTTGGGGAAGAGACCGGAGATCACATTCGGCACTGACGGCGTGCGCGGCGTCGCAAACAAGAGGCTCCTCCCGGAGGACGCTTTAAGTTTGGGCTTGGCCGCCGCGCGTCTTTTCGGAGGTCCCATCCTGATCGGTCGCGATACCCGCCTTTCGGGCAGCATGCTCTCCTCCGCCCTGGCAGCGGGAGTGGCGAGCGGAGGGGCGAATGTTATAGACCTCGGCGTATTGCCCACTCCCGGCGTCGCCGCACTCGCGCCACGCTTCGGAGCCGCTGTTGCTGGCGTAATAAGCGCCTCTCACAACCCTTACCAGGATAACGGTATCAAGTTCTTCTCCGGAGAAGGACGAAAGCTCCCGGCCAAAAAAGAGGATGAACTGGAGCGTCTAGTCGGCGACGAAGATTACGAGAGACCTGTCGGGGACGAAGTCGGCTCCGTGGAAGTGTTGCCGGACGCCGGGAAGCTTTACGTGGAGGAGATCTCGAACCGCCTGCGTCCCGATGCAGCCGGGATGAAGGTCCTACTCGACTGCGCCAACGGGGCCTCTTACGAGGTCGCTCCCGCCGCTTTCGGAGAGACCGGCGCGGGCCTGACGGTCGTCGGGGATGAGTCGGATGGGACGAACATAAACGACGGGTGCGGCTCGACGAGCATAGAGAGTTTGAGCGCGGCTGGATACGACGTTGCTTTCGCGTTCGACGGAGATGCCGACCGGGTGCTCGCCGTGGACGAGAAGGGAAACGTGGTGGATGGGGATAGGATCCTCGCCATCCTGGCCCGCGACCTGTCGGAGCGTGGAGCCCTGGCCGGCGGGGTCGTCGTGACCGTGATGAGCAACCTCGGTTTCCTGAAGGCGATGGAGCGTCTCGGAATACCGTGCGAGGTCACGCCCGTCGGTGACCGGCACGTAGCGGCCGAGATGCGGCGGCTCGGGGCGTCGGTCGGGGGGGAGCAGTCGGGCCATGTTATCCTCTCGGAGTACGCGACCACCGGAGACGGGATCGTAACGGCGCTCGCGCTCCTGGACGTGATGGCGCGCAGCGGTAAACCTCTCTCGGAACTCTCGGAGGTAATGGAAGTCTATCCACAGAGCCTCATAAACGTTACCGTCGAAGACCCGGTCGCCGCGAAACTCGCAGCGTCCTCGCGGGAAGTCGGGCGCGTGGTCTCCGGGGCGGAGGAGAAGCTCGGTTCGGAAGGACGCATACTACTCCGGCCGAGCGGCACAGAGCCGGTGGTGCGGGTGATGGTAGAGCACGCGGATGAGAAGGTGTGCAGGGAAGTCTGCGAGAGAGTTGCGAGCGTCGTGGCCGAAGCAGGCGACGGCTCCGACATAAAAGCGGAGGTGCGGTTATCGTGAGGTTTGTTGGTTGTGCTCTCGCGTGGAGGCCGGGCGAGGCTCGGGACAAGACTTCTTGCCTGGTTGTTCTGGACGAGCGGGGGAGCATAATCGCCAACTCGTTCGTCGGCGGCGCCGAGGAGATCGCCGGTACGGTGGATGGCTACTCCTCGGATCGACGCGGGGTTCTGGTCGGCGTGGACGCTCCACTCGCCATCCCGAACGAGCGCGGGACGCGCGGGATAGAGAAGTTGTTGTCGAGGGTGGCGCTACCGGCCTACTCGGCGAGCCGCAAGATGTTCGGCGGGGAGCCTTACTCCGAGGAAGTCCTGGGATCACTCGAAAAAGTCGGGGTCGAATACACGGATTATCCTCTTTCGCGGGTGCGGGGACAGCGGTCGGTCGTGGAGGTCGATTCAGTGGCGGCGCTCAAAATATTGCATCTGGAGCGTGACGGACGGGACGGAGGCTCGCCCTCCAGGCTCAGAGAGATGGACGAGCCGAAGCTGCGTAAGGGCAACAAGGAGGAGCGGGCGTCCGCCCTGAAGGCGGCCATCGGGATACTGTGGAACACGCGGGGCCTCCGCCTGAGGACCGGGAACCTCTCCGCAGACCTCCGCTCGCCCGAGAACGTGGACCTCTCGAAACTGGACATAACATCCTCTCTCTCGCACGCCGACCTCGACCGGGTCGCGAGCCTCGTAGAGGGGACGTTGGCCGCCTACACCGTGCATCGGCACTGGAAAGGTCGGGACGGTTCGATTGTGGTCGGGACGGGGGACAAGGGTTCCGTGTTGCTCCCGACAGCCGACGCCCTGCACGACTATATCGCCGAGGAATGCCGCGCGGCCGGGCTGCCCTACTTCTAGCGTGGGCCTGCTCGTGCGGATAATCCCGTGCCTGGACGTAGACGCCGGCCGCGTCGTCAAGGGGACGCGGTTCCAGAACCTGAGGGATGCTGGAGACCCGGTGGAGTTGGCCGCCCGCTACGACGCCGAAGGGGCCGATGAGATCGTCTTCTACGACATAACCGCCTCCCACGAGCGACGCGACACCGCAACCGCCCTCGCGCGCCGGACAGCCGAGGAAGTATTCATCCCGTACACCATCGGGGGAGGCGTCAGGACGGTCGCGGATATGCGCGACATGCTCCGGGCCGGCTCCGACAAGGTCTCCATAAACAGCGCCGCCGTGAAGACACCGAACCTCATAAACGAGGGCGCCGAACGTTTCGGGAGCCAGTGCGTGGTCCTGAGCGTCGACGTGAAGCGCCGGGAATCTGGAACGGGGTGGGAAGTGTATCTCAACGGCGGTCGCCTCAACACGGAGATGGACGCCGTCGAGTGGCTCATCGAGGGAGAGAAGCGCGGGGCGGGTGAGTTCGTGTTAAACAGCATGGACTCCGACGGGACGGAGAGCGGCTACGACCTCGACCTCATCTCCACCGTCGCCGAGAAAACGACCCTCCCGATAGTAGCCTCCGGCGGGGCCGGGCACCCGGACCACATGGTCTCAGCCGTCGAAGCCGGTGCCGGAGCAGTGCTGGCCGCCAGCATCTTCCACTTCGGTGAGTGGACCATAAGAGAGACGAAAGAGCGTCTGGCGGAGGCGGGTGTGCCGGTCCGGTGAGCGAGACGAAGGAGATCAAATTCGACCCGAACGGCCTCGTCCCGGTCGTTGCCCAAGATGCGACGACGGGCCAAGTCCTGACGCTCGCCTACGCGAACCGGGAGGCGGTCGAGAAAACGCTTTCGAGCGGCGAGGCCCACTATTACTCGCGTTCCCGCGAAGAACTCTGGCGCAAGGGAGCCACGAGCGGCAATACCCAGAAAGTGGTCGAGGTGCGCCTGGACTGCGACGAGGACGCCCTGCTCTACAGGGTCGAGCCGCGTGGGCCGGCCTGTCACACCGGCGAGAAGAGTTGCTTCTACAGGACGGTCGCAGGAGAAGAGATTGGTGTCGCCGTTGGGCGTGAAGAGGGGGCTTCCGAAGGACTTGGAGGGATGGTCGAGCGGTTGGCCGGGACCATCGCGCAGCGGCATCGGGACATGCCGGAGGAGTCTTACACGGCGCGTTTGATCTCCCGTGGCACGAGCCGGGTGGCCCAGAAGGTCGGGGAGGAAGGTGTGGAGGTGGTCATCGCCGCGCTCGAAGGCGAGAAACTGGCCGAGGAGTCGGCCGACCTGATCTACCACCTGCTCGTACTCTTAGAGGAACGAGGCGTCGGTACTACGGAGGTCGCTAGGATACTCAGTGATCGACACGGCTAAAACCGACCTCACGCCAACGCTCGGCGAGGCCCGCAGGCTCGCCAGATCCTTCGGCGTTGTACCCGTCTACGCGGAATTTATAGGAGACCTCGAAACCCCTATATCCGCCGTCCTGAAGTTCTCGGGCGAGGAGAACGTTTTTCTCCTGGAGAGCGCCGAGGGCGGCGAAAGGTTCGGCCGCTACTCTTTCCTCGGCTTCGACCCCAAACGCACGCTCTCCTACCGCGACGGAATTTACACGGTCGTAGACGCCGACGGGGTTCGGGAGATCCCGACCAAAGACCCTTTCCGGGGGCTCGCGGAGATAGTCGGTAAGAAGACGGTAGCGCCGCTGCCGAACCTCCCGGCTTTCGTCGGCGGGGCCGTGGGATACTTCTCCTACGACGCCGTGCGCTACCTGGAGAAGCTGCCGGACGCTCCCCCGGACGAGTTGGGCGTGCCGGAGGCGTATTTCGCCATTACCGACACCCTGGTCGTCTTCGACCATCTTCGGCACAAGGTGCTCGTGATCTCGCTGGTAGACGCCGGAAAACTGCGCGACGTGGAGGGTGAAGGGTTCTCGGCCGCTTACCGCCGCGCGGCCGACGACGTGCGAAGGGTCTCCGAGAGACTCGCGGCGCCGCTCCGCGACCGGACGCTCTCAGACGGTGGCTCGGGCGCACCGGAGACCTCCTCCAACTTCACCCAGAAGGGCTACGCAGAGGCGGTAGAACGGGCCATAGAGTACATCCGGGCGGGAGACGCGTTCCAGGTCGTGCCTTCCCAGCGCTTCCGGGCGGAAGTTGGAGACCTCGACCCGTTGCTCCTCTATCGGGGCCTGCGCACGGTGAACCCATCTCCCTACATGACGTACCTGAAGCTAGGTGATCTTTCGCTGGTCGGGGCTTCACCGGAGCCGTTGGTGCGGGTGGAAGGGAGGCGGGCGATGACTCGTCCCGTGGCCGGAACCCGCCACCGGGGCGCGAGTGATGAGGAGGACCTGGATCTCGCGGCGGAGTTGCTCGCGGATGAGAAGGAGAGGGCCGAGCACGTGATGCTCGTTGACCTCGGGCGCAACGACCTCGGGAGGGTCAGTGAGATCGGCTCCGTCGAACTCACGAGCTTTATGGAGATCGAACGCTACTCGCACGTGATGCACATCGTCTCGACCGTGGAGGGGAACCTGCGCGAAGACCTGACCGCCCTCGACGCCCTTGCAGCCGCCTTCCCGGCCGGGACCGTCTCCGGGGCGCCGAAAGTCCGGGCGATGGAGATCATCGACGAGCTGGAGCCAACCCGCCGCGGTCCCTATGCCGGGGCGATGGGCTACTACGGCGTGGACGGGCGCCTCGATACCTGCATAACGCTCCGCACCGCCCTGCTCAAAGACGGTGTCGCCCACTTCCAGGCCGGCGGCGGGGTCGTCGCCGACTCGGTGCCGGAGCTTGAGTACGAGGAGAGCCGCAACAAAGCGCGGGCTATAGTACAGGCTCTGGAGGTTGCCCGCAGTCGAGGGATGTGGTTGTAGGAGCTGGTCAGCATTTCAGCTAGTCAGTAAAAAGCAGAAACCGGCGGCTGATGGTTGGCGGCTATTGTGAAAGGGTGTGGCCTTTCTGCGCGGCGCTTTGAAGGGGATCAACCACGTTACGTTCTCCGTGTCTGACCTGGACGAGTCGTTCGGGTTCTATGTCCGTGTGCTCGGATGTCGTCCGGTTGCCCGGTGGAATACTGGGGCGTATCTTCTGGTCGGAGAAGCCTGGGTCGTCTTGATCCTGGACGAAAACACGCCGGAAAGATCTCCTGTCGGGTATACGCACCTCGCCTTTTCCGTCGCGCCGGAGAACTTCGACCGCCTGGCGAAGCGTATCGAGGACTCCGGTGCGCGGATCTGGCAAGAGAACCTTACGGAGGGTGACTCCCTGTACTTCACCGACCCGGACGGACACCGTTTGGAAATCCACGTGTCGGATCTGGAGAGCAGGCTGCGGGCGGATCGGGAAGACCCTCCGGAAGGTATGGAGTTCTACATGTGAGCTGGTCTCAGAGTCCTAGCTTCTCGCTTATCTGCTTTTTAGCGAAGCCTACTATGACCTCGCCGTCTATTACGGTGGTAGGGGTAGCCTGGGAGTTCATCTGGAGCAACTCCTGCAGCGCTTCGGGGTCTGACTGGATGTCCTTTTCGGTGAACTCGACACCTTTTTGGGACAGAAACTCTGTCTCCTGGTGACAGGCGCCCCAACCAGGCTGCGTGTAGACGACTGTTTTGTGATCGCTCATCTTTGCCTCCTATTCTCGGATTTTGCCAATGTTAGCACCTGGGTTGGGTACACTTACAGGATGGCGGAGGAGAAAAAGCGCGGCAAGGGTAGGCGACGGTACCTCGGGGTCTGGGACCCGACCGGCGGGGCGGAGCGCGAGGGGAGCGGGCTGCCGGTCGAGGTGGGCGAGGAGAAGGTCCGTGTTTTTTACCGTGATCCATCGGGCGAAACAGAGGAGATCCCGTTAAACGAGTTGGACGCCGCGCTTTCTGAGGAGGGCGGCGTTGTCTGGATAGACCTCATTCGTCCCCGAACCGTGGCGGAGGGAATACTGCGCGACACCTTGAAGTTCCCGCCCTTGACCGTAGAGGATTGCACGGCACCCCTGCGGATGCCGAAGATGGACGCCTTCGAGGTGAAGGAGAGGCGTGACGTGTTCGTCGCGGTCTTCGCCGTTAGGGTCGAGAGGGAGGAGTCGCTCGGGCTCTTGGCGGTCGAGGTGGACCTGGTGGTTGGACCGAACTACCTGGTTACGGTGCGCGACGGCCCGCTACCGGAGATCTCCGGCAGCGTGAGGGAATGCCTGCGCTCTGGAGACCTGGATGAAGAACCGGGAGGTATGCTAGCCTACCACGTGCTCGACGGGCTCATAGACGGTCATCTGCCGGGGCTGGTCGAGATCGCGACCGCCGCCGAGGAGCTGGAATTTTCGCTCGACCCCGGAGAAGAGCGGGCCTCGGTCGCCGCCCTAGAAAACCTGATCGCACTGCGCCGCGACCTGTCCGCCTTCCGGAGGCTCGCCATCGCCCAACAGGAGATACTGCGGCGCGTCGGGCGGACTTCACGCTCCTTGCGGGGGAGCTTTTCGGACGTGGCGGACAACCAGCGGGAGGCTGTGGACATGGCCGACGCGACCCGCGACTACGTCGAGGGGGCGGTCGAAGCTTATCGTCTCCGTCGCGACGAGCGCAGCGGTCTCGGTATCCGGCGGCTGACGGTCTTCGCCGCGATCCTCGGTCCGCTCTCTCTTCTCTCCGGCATCTACGGTACGAACTTCAGGCAGTTGCCGGGTTCAGATAGTCCTCTGGCGTTTTGGATCTTTGTAGCGGCGCAGGTCATTTTCGTCGTCGTAGCGGTCGTTTTCCTCGGCAAACGCGGTCTGCTCTAAGATTCTCCCCAAAGTCCGCCCAAAGTCCTTCCGTTCCGCTATACTTCCGCTACTATGTTAGTCGCGCTCTTCATACCTATCGGATACGCTCTGGGATCCATCCCAAGCGGGATGCTGGTCGGCTGGGCTTTCGGCGTCGACGTGCGGAGGGTCGGCAGCGGGAACATCGGCACTGCGAACGTCCTGCGGGCGGCCGGGAAATGGGCCGCCGTCCTGACCCTGGTTGGGGATATGCTCAAGGGCCTCATTCCCGTGCTCATCGTGCGCGAGTTCACGGATAGCTCCTGGATCGTGGCGGCCGTGGCGCTCGCTGCGGTGGTCGGTCACTGCTGGCCGATATATCTTGGTTTCAAAGGCGGCAAGGGGGTTGCGACCGGCGCTGGTACGAGCATCGGACTGGTTCCGGTCCTGGGGCTCGGGCTGTTCGTGTTCTGGTGGGCTGTGGTTATAGTTAGCCGTTATACTTCGCTCGGGGCGATAGCGGTCATGCTCGTAAGCCCGTTCGCTTTCCTGATCGCCGGCCAGCCGGCGCCGTACGTTCTGTACACGGCCGTGGGCGGCGCGCTCGTCCTCTGGCGGCACCGGGAGAATGCCCGCGCGCTCCTGAAAGGCAGGGAGCGGAAGGTCGGGCAACGTCCCAAAGGAAGGGTCCGGCGTGCTCGCTGAGGAGTACCGGGGGAAGACCATCCTGCTCACGGGCGGGACGGGATTCCTTGGGACGGCGCTCGTCGAGAAGATACTGCGGAGCCTCCCGGAACTCGGACGATTATACCTCCTGATAAGAACTTCTCGCGACAAGAACGCCTCCGACCGCTTCGAGAAGGACGTGCTCGGCTCATCGGCTTTCGCCGGACTCCGCGAGAAACTCGGCGAGGGCTTCGAAGAGTACGTCTCGGATAAAGTGCGGGTCCTCGAAGGAGACGTACACGCCTCCAGACTCGGGCTCGGGGCGGATGAGGTCGCGGAACTCTCGCGGGAGGTAGATATTATCCTCCATTCGGCGGCGTCGGTGATCTTCGACGCCCCGGTAGACGCCGCCATAGACTCGAACGTCTGGGGGACGCTGGGCTTGCTGGCGCTTGCCCAAGACTGGGAGAAGAAGCCGCTCTTCATGCACATCTCGACCGCCTACGTCTCGGGGACGCGGGGCGGTCTCATACCGGAGGAGTCGCCGAGGCAGGAGTCACCGAACGGTACGCCGCTCGACGCGCGGGAAGAGGTTGGGGCTCTTGAGGCGGTCGTGGCGGAGGTGGACCGCGACTCGCGGGAGCGTCAGCTTCTCTCGGGCTTCGAGACGGAGGCGCGGCGGGAGCTCGGGATGGTCGGCGAGGAAGATGAGGTGGTCGGGAGGACGGACCAGCTCCGGCGAGCCTGGATGCGCGAGCGGTTGGTCGAGAGGGGGACCGGGCGGGCGCAGGAGCTCGGGTGGCCCGACGTCTACACCTTTACCAAGTCGCTCGCGGAGCGGATGGTGGTGCAAGAGCGAGGGGAGTTGCCGCTCGTTATCTTGCGTCCGGCGATAATCGAGAGCAGTGTTGCGGAGCCTTATCCTGGTTGGATCCAGGGTTCCAGGATGGCCGATCCCATAATCATGGCGTTCGCCCGCGGCATCTTGCGCGAGTTCCCCGGCGACCCGGAGAGTCTCATAGACATCGTACCCGTGGACCACGTTGTAAACGCGATCCTGGCGGCCGCCGTTCGCCGCCCCGAGGAGCCGGAGATCTTCCAGAACGCCTCGGGTGACAGGAACCCGCTGCCTCACAGAAACCTCTACCGTTACGTCCGGGAATACTTCCTAGCAAACCCCCTGCGCGATTCGGGTGGACGCCCGGTCCCGCCCCCTGAGTGGAGTTTCCCAGGCGGCAAGGCCGTCAATAGAGGACTGAGGCTGGAGCTCGTCGGCCTCAAGGTAGCCGGAGCGATAACATCCCGGATGCCGGAAGGCCACATAGCGACGGACTTGCGCGGAAGGGTGGCCCGTGCGGAGAAGCGCTCGCGCATGAGCTTCTACTACAGTCGCATCTACGGCGCCTACACCAACATGGCCTCGACCTTCTCGACCGACCGGACTGCGAAACTGTACGAAGAACTGGACCCGGAGAGCAAAAGAGAGTTCCCGTTCGATATCACGGGCTTCGACTGGCGGGAATGGCTTCAGGATACCCACCTGCCCGCGCTCACGAGCAAACCAAACCGAAAGAAGCGCCGCAAGAGCGCCGCCGAAAGGCCGGAGCAGGTAGCGGCTATTTTCGATGTGGATGGGACGCTCGTCGGCTCGAATGTAGTCTCGTATTTCGCCTGGCTCAGGATGAGAGAGCTCCCACCGGCCGCCGGGCTCGCGTGGCTCGTCGGTTTCCTGCCAAAGATCCCCTACTACTGGGCGCTCGACAAGGTGAACCGCTCCTACTTCAACCACGCTTTCTACAAGAACTATCGGGGCTGGAAGCCGGCCCGCACGCGATACCTGGGCAAGGAGAGCTTCTCGGGCTTCACGCTCGGGAGGATCTACCCGGAAGCCCTCGACCGACTGCGGGAGCACAAAGCGGCCGGACACCGCGTCGTCCTGCTCTCCGGAGCCCTGGACTTCCTCCTCGAACCGATGCGCGGGCTCGTTGACGACGTGCTCTGCGCTTCCCTGGAAGAGGAGAACGGCGTCTACACCGGAGAGCTAACCGGAGCGCCCATTGCCGGGGACGCGCGAGCCCGTATGCTCGCCTCCTTCGCCCGGAAGCGAAACCTCGATCTCTCTAACTCTTACGCCTACGCCGACGCCATCTCCGACCTGCCGATGTTGGAGGCCGTGGGCAACCCGGTCGCCGTCAACCCCGACCGCAGGCTGGCCGCCGCCGCCAAGAACCGCGGCTGGCAGGTCCGCCGCTGGAACATCAGGAGGAACGGAACGGGGGACTAGAAATACAGGCCCTCCGCTACAGTAAGTCCGTCCCGCGATACCTGCTCATGCGCTACGGCGCGAAGCGCATAAAGAACCTAGAAACGGGCCGCTTCTCACCCCTCCAACTGGCGAATGTCCCGGAGCCGAAACTACCGACTCCCGAGTGGGTGCGGATAAGACCGTTTCTCGCGGGGATCTGCGGCTCGGATCTCGCCACTCTCTCTGCCGAAAGCTCACCGTACTTCTCACCCGTTACTTCTCCTCCGTTCGTGATGGGTCACGAGGTCGTCGGCGAAATAGTCGAAGGCGGAAGCTTCGAGGCCGGGGAGCGGGTGGTGATCGAACCGGCGCTCGGTTGCGAAGTCCGGGGTATCACGCCGCCGTGCCGGATGTGCGCCGCCGGACGATACGCCCTGTGCCTCAAAGTCACCGACGGCGACATATCTCCCGGCATCCAGACCGGCTTCTGCCACGATACCGGCGGCGGCTGGTCAAATGGAACGCTCGTCGCCCATCCATCCCAACTCCACCGCGTCCCGGACACGATGCCGGACGAGGCTGCCGTCGCGCTTGAGCCGCTGGCCTGCGCGGTCCACGCGGCGCTCAAGGTAAACCCTACGCTGGACGAAACGACCCTGGTCATCGGGGCGGGCAGCGTTGGCTTGTTCGTGGTGGCGGCGCTCCGGAGGCTAACGGATGCCGGCCGGATCCTCTGCGTCGCGAAGCATGCGCGGCAGCAAGAAGAAGCCTTGCGTCTAGGGGCTGATGAGGTCGTGCATCCGAAGGATGTTTACGAGACGTTGCCCGGAAAGCTTGGGGCGAAGGCGCATCGCCCGGAGTTGGGTAAGCCGGTCGTGCTCGGCGGGGCGGACAAGGTCTTCGAGTGCGTCGGTGTGCCGGGGACGATGGAAGATGCGATCCGTCTTGCCAAACCCTGCGGAGAAGTGGCGCTCGTCGGCATGCCCGGAACGCGGAGTTGCCTGGACCTGACTCCGCTGTGGCACACCGAAGTAAACCTCTCCGGCGCTTACGCATACGGCTTCGAGGAGTACAAAGGAGAGAGGACAAAAACCTTCGAACTGGCGATGCGCCTCGCGCCGGAGTTGGGCCTTGAGAAGCTAGTCGGCCCGTGCTTCCGGCTAGAAGAATATCGTGAAGCAATAGCTGCGGCCCGATCCGCTGGACGCGACGGAAACGTAAAGGTCGCCTTCGATTTGAGGGGGCAATAAGCCGGTCAGCATTTCAGCCGATCAGCTTGTCAGTAAGGATTATCCCAACAAGAGTTCGGAGAGCGACGCGCATCCGGTGAGGCTCGCGCAGATACTATAAGCTCGGCGAGTGATCCACAAGAGAGCAAGAAGCTGAAGTGCTGATTAGCTGAACTGCTGACCAGCTTCGACCGAAGGGAGTAGGATGAGTCGTCCCGCGCAGATAATAACTTTGGAGAAGGACAGTCCGCCGATGATGTTCAACGCGGGGGACGGGTTTCACTACGAGAAGTTGCCGGAGGGGACGCGGGTGATCTACCCTCCCGGCCCCGTGGAACCTCTCGAAGACCCGAACGTCGCCATAGAACGGGCGCTCCTGGAGCCGATGGGGATGGAACCGCTGCACGAGCTTCTGTTCTCCGGCATGAAGCTAACGATTGTTTTCGACGACGTCTCGTGTCCTCTGCCGCCGATGAAGCCGCCGGACAACCGCCAACTCGTGATCGAGAAGGTGCTTGAGAAAGCCGCCGCGAAGGGCGTGGAGGACATACATTTGATCTCCGCCCTCGGGTTGCACCGCCGGATGACGGAGAAGGAGCTTCGCTG
>JBBPZK010000077.1:0-5162 GCA_038199155.1 Rubrobacterales bacterium
ACCTTTATCGTGGTCCCGGCGTGGGGCTCGCTGGTGACCTTACGCTCCAGGAAAGTGGCGCGGGCGGACGAGGCGACCCGCCGGACGGGTCCGAGCAGCGTGGTAAGGGCCGTCAGGTAATAAGGTCCCATGTCGAACATCGGCCCGGCGCCCGGCTGGTAGAAGAAGTCCGGGTTCGGGTGCCAGTCCTCCGGTCCGTGGCTCATCATGACGGCCGTGGCAGCGACCGGCTCCCCTATGACACCTTCGTCCAGGACCTTACGACAGGTCTGGAGACCGCCTCCCAGAAAAGTGTCGGGGGCGCAGCCCACCAGCAGACCCTTCCCGGAAGCCATCTCCAGGATGCGCCGGCCGTCCTCGCGGCTGGTCGAGAGCGGCTTCTCGCCGTAGACGTTCTTCCCGGCTTCGAGGGCGGCCAGCGTTACCCCGGCGTGGGCCGTCGGGACGGTCAGGTTCAGGACGATCTCGACCTCCGGGTCGGCGAGTAGTTCTCCGGGGGCGCAGGCTTTTGGTATCCCGTAAGCTTTCGACTGGGCCTCGGCCCGCTCGGGGAGCAGGTCGGCGCATGCGATGACCTCCAGCCCGTCGAAGGCCGCAGCGTTTCGGAGGTATACGTCGCTTATTTTCCCGCAACCGATCACCCCTACCTTGACCGTCGCTCCGTCCAAGTCAACGCCCCTCTCTCTAATAACCCTCACGAGCTCCCCGGATAATAAGCTACCTACTCGCCCACAGCATTCTGCGACGCACGACCCCGCGGACAGTATGTCCAAGTCGGCCACGAACTTCTCCGACTCGTGCCTCTCTCAACATCTACAGACGAAAAGCGCGAATTTCAGCGCCGTCCTCCATCTTCGTCATCGAGCCTGACTTCACGGCCTTCGAGCGCCGAAGCATAACAAGCATCTATCACGCGGGCGCGCCGCAGGCCCTCTTCTCCATCGTGGTCCTTCCAGTCGCCGCCGCGGATGGTCTCGACGAACCGACTCACGACGCTCCAGTGTCCCTCACGCGCTCTTATCTCCGGGGAGACAACGGCCGGGACACCCGCGACATCGGTGTAGATGCGCACGGTATCCTGGGTGACGTAATCCTTGACCTTCATCTCAGCGCCCCCGTCGGTGCCGTAGAGCGTGACGCCGAAGTCGTCGCCCGACTCGCGGTAGGCTGCCCACCCCGCCTCTAGGTTCAGCGTAGCTCCGCCTGAGAGCCGAATAAAAGCACAGGCCAGATCCTCGACCTCGTAAGCGTCGCCCACTATCGTCTTATCGGTATCTCCCCGACCGCCGCGACCCTGGGGACCGAGTTCCGCGTAGGTCGCGCAACTGACGCTCTCGACCTCCGGCTCATCGAGCAAGTAGAGAGCCATGTCGAGCATGTGGACGCCGAGGTCTATGAGTGGGCCGCCGCCGGCCATCTCCTTGCTCGTAAACCAGCTACCCATTCCGGGGATGCCGTCGCGCCGCAGCCAGCTAGCCTTGACGTGGTAGACCCTGCCCAGGTTCCCCTCCAGCACGTGCCGCTTCAAGACCTGCACGTCGCCGCGCTCACGTTGGGTAAAAGCGACGTTCACCACCCGACCAGCCGCCCGCGCCGCCCGCACTATACTTTCGGCCTCCACCCCCGTCCGCGCCAGCGGCTTCTCGCACAAGACGTGCTTGCCGCCTTCCAGCGCGGCAACAGCTATAGGGGCGTGAAGGTGGTTCGGCGTACAGACGCTCACGATGTCGAGGTCCTCACGGGCGACGAGACCCTCGTAATCTTCGTAGAGATTTGGTACCCCGTAGCTCTTACCCAGCGCCTCCAGCCGGCCTTTCTCCAGGCCCGCCAGTGCGACCGCCTCCACCCCCGGTAGCCCGACATAGGACTTCAGGTGCTGCTCGCCGGCCCACCCCAGCCCGACGACCCCGGCGCGCAGGGGTCTAAGATCTCGTTCCTCTCGCAAACCACCCTCCTCTTTGACGTTCGTTGTTTGGTATATACCTCCGAGGCCTCCCAGGAAATCCGCCGTAAGTTCGACTTCCAATCCCTATGCTGGTCATCGGAAAGCAGGCAACCTTCACGAACACCTCTGTACATGCTCCCTATCTGAAATATCCACGGAAACGCCCGACCCAACGTGACGGCTCACCTCTATCTCAAGTATATCGCGGCGGAAAAGCCTTCCAGATTGTCTGGTGGCATGTTACTCGGGGCCGAAGCCTTCCTCCCATTGGGCTAGATAAGCTAGCCTCTCCAGCAGCCTCTCAAAGAGGCGTCCACCAGAAATTGCGGGGAGAGCATAGATCTCGGCGTGGGCAACATTTTCGGAGAGCGGCACCGGCTCGACGTCTATGTTGTGGCGAACCTGCGGGACACCCTTCTTATCGTGCTTAACTACTGTAGCTATGAAACGCACGTCTTCGGCAACGAGACTGCAGATGTAGTCGGATGAACAGAACTGCGTATAGCTTGAGTCTTGTCCGCACAGCTTTGCGCGGTCTACGGAGGGCCTTTTGTTTCTGTCGGCGAAGGCTTGCGAACTCAGATAGAACTGACCGTCACCTTTCTGCTTCCAGAGGATGGGCCTAACTGACCGATACAGCGCCTCATCTTCGTCGACGCGGTCGCCGGCGCCTCCACCTACTCCGTCAGCCAACGCCACAATGTCCGGTGGTATTCGGCCCCTTCGACTTCACCGTCCTCCATGTCGGAGAAGATATCAGGCCCCCACACCTTGACGCACTCAACCGTCTTAGGGTAGACGTAGATAGTCAGCTTCTTCCGACCTTCCCACCATTCGAGAACGACGTTGCCGTGAGCGTCCAGAACGACGTGGGGAGTTTTCCATCCCGCGCCGGTCGTCAGAGTATCCCTGTAAAGGTCATCGATCCATATAAGAGCATGTCCGACAGATTCAGAGTTCGGAGCCGCTGCATCGTAACCATTCCAACCTTCCGGCCATGACAAGAGAGCAATAATCTCGGAAGTAGTCTTCCAAAAAGGGGTACGGAAGTTTCTGTGTATGGAGGAGGCCGATTCACCACCGCCTGTACCCGCATGGAACTTGTAGCTGACCATGGTAGGCGTGACGTCGCGTTTGGGTGACTCTGTCAAGGGAGCAAGCTTCGTGGTCACTTGATCAACCTCCTTGTCCCGTTGGTGATGCTGGCCTCGAAGATCTCGTTCTTGCGGTCGTGAAGCTGTTCGAGCAATTCCCATACCATTGTATCGTCATTGACCGGCCACGGTTCCTCATACTGTTCCCGGAACAAGTTCAGATCGAGCCGGATCGATAGAATTTCCTCGTCCGGCGACACTTCGGGAGCCTCATTGACGACTAACCAGCAGCCAAGATCCTGTTGCCACAACTGCAACTGCATAAAGAAGTTATTCATAAGGCTACTTTCGGGAAAGTCCACAGAGAATTCCGGGTACATTCTCAGGTAGTCCTCAAGACGCACGCCTTCAGCTGCATCCGGTATGTCTATGCGGTTTATGTAGCGCATCGCCACCCGCGTCACGCCTTCGGGCATAGCGACGGAACTGTATAAATTCCACAGGCTACGCGCCTCGTTCCGAAAAGACTCCCAGCGATCATAGGGAGCTTTGATACTGAATGAAAATCCGTCGAGCCGAGCATAGAAAACCTCTCGCTTGTTTTCACTGACAAAACGGAAGCCGTTGAACTGGTGCCCGCCCCCGGTCTGTAACAGGTCGGTCCCCACAAAGGACATCTGCCGATACTGGACGTGCTCTTCCTCCTGGATCGGGTAGCGATCCGCCACCACTTCCCGGAGATGAATCAAGTCTTCCACGGAAAAACCTTGCGCTGGCGCAATCCGCAGATCAATGATCGCCTCTGTGATGGGAGCTCTGGAGTAGTGCGTGCGTTCAGGCATCAACTTGATCTATCGAGAGATATTTGAGGACCTTCAATATCATGACACTATATTAACCGTTCGATATCCCTCATGGAAGCAAAGGTATCACGCCTGACAGCACGTTTCATAGCAGTTGTCCTGTTGGAGGATAACCGGCATGCTCAAAATAGTTCCAGTCATGTGTGACTTCAACCGCAAATAGCGCTGCGTCCACCGCTTCTACTAAAATATAAATTCGGAGATGCAATCACCGGAAGTCAGGAAACCTCGGAACTGAGAAGTGCCTATCGTTGGATCTTCCGGAGGAAGTCTTCAACAGCGTCTGCTATTTGTTGCGAATACGGCTCCCACACCATGGTGTAGTGATTGGCTCCTTCGAGGCGGGTGTCGGAGCGCAGGTCTAACGAGTCTCCCATTGCTACCCGCGCCTCTTCGGAGATGAGCGGCTGGGTATCGGGGAAGAAACCCTCCGAGGCCCGTACCAGCGCCACCGGGCACTTTACCTGTTTCATCTCTTCGGCGGTCGGACTCTGGGAGGCGACGGCTTCACCGTCCTGGCTCGCCGCAGCATATGAGGCTTTGGGCTGGTAGCCGCCTTCTACTTCGCCGAGGTCGTAGCGGTAGTAGTCGGCGAGGTCCGGCGACAGGTCGTTTAGCTTCAGGCCCTGATCCGGGAACCAGAAATCGAGGTAGGCGTCCGGGGTGCCGAAGGTCATGTCCAGGCGCCGGAATGCCCGCTCCAGTCCTTCGCCTATTGCAGCAGCTTCTTGTTTTTGCTCTTCCGTCATTTCTTCGGGGTCTACTTCGATGCGGGGCCAGCCGCCGTCGAGCAGGACTAGCGCCTCTACCCGATCCGGGTAAGAAAGGGCTGTCTGGAGGGCGACGAAAGCTCCCATGGAGTGGCCGCAGATGACTGTTCGCTCCAGGCCGAGGTAGTCGAGCAGACGGATCACATCCCCCGCGTGCGCCTCCAAACCGTATCCTGACTCCGGCTTGCCCGAGTCTCCCCTGCCGCGCAGGTCCAGACCAACGATCCCGCGTGAAGGCGCGAGGTAACGGGCGACGGCGTTGAACGTCCTGTACTGGGCGGTGATGCCGTGGAGCGCGACGATCGGGTCGGCTCCTTCGCCGGCTCTCCCGAACGCCAACTCGACATCTCCCGGCACCCGTCCGGGAACCCATCCGATAGATTCCATGAACGGGATTATACGCGAGGGTATGCGGCGGGGCGGACAGTGGTAATCTAGGGGCGTGAATACTTCTGAGATGGACTATTACGAGAACGTGCTGGCAGTCATC
>JBBPZK010000078.1:0-5816 GCA_038199155.1 Rubrobacterales bacterium
AGGATGGCGTCTACCATCTCGGCGGCGGCTGCGGATGGGGCGTAGTAGGCGCTGGTGTTCATGAGGCTTACGATCTCCGCGCCGCCCTGGCGGGTGCGCTGTACGATCTCCTCTATCTTGTCTTCGGAGAAGAGCTTCGTGATCGAAACTCCACCGACGGTCGCCATGCTCGGCAGCGGGACCATCGTGTCGCCGTGGCCGCCGAGCACCAGCGCGAAAACGTCCCGCACCGAGGCGCCCGTCTCGTGGGCGATGAAGGTCCGGTAGCGGGCGGTGTCCAGGATGCCGGCCATCCCGATGACCCGCTCGCGCGGGAAGCCGCTCGTCTCCAGCGCGACGTGGCACATCGCGTCCAGCGGGTTCGCCACAACCACCAGTATCGCCTCCGGCGAATTCTTCACGACCTCTTCGGTGACGCTCTGGACGATGTTCTGGTTGGTCTGAAGGAGGTCGTCGCGGCTCATACCCGGCTTGCGGGGGCTGCCGCTCGTGATCACGACCACGTCCGAGCCGGCCGACGCCTCGTAGTCGTTTGCCCCGGTCACGTTCGAGTCGAACCCGAGCACCGGCCCGCTCTCCAGGATATCCAACGCCTTGCCCTGGGGTAGACCTTCGACTATATCCACCAGGACCACGTCTGCGTAGTTTCGCTCGGCGAGCCGCTGGGCCGTAGTCCCGCCAACGTTACCCGCGCCTACTATCGTCACTTTGTTCTTAGCCATTCGAGTAGCCTCCTCTAGCACTGTACGAAACTGGATCTACACGACTATGATAAGTGAATCTTTACGGTTCTGCCGCGAGTCTGCCAGACTAGAATACTTACAGAGTAGACTGCGAACGGCAAGGAGAATATTTGGATGTAAACCGCGCTATAGAGACTCGCCAGAGCATTGGACGAGTAAAGCAGGACCCGGTTCCAAAAGAGTTCATAGAGCGAATTCTGGAGAGCGCCGTTCACGCCCCGAATCACAAAATCACCGAGCCGTGGAGCTTTCACGTCTTTACCGGCAAGGGAAGGGGAGAGTTCGCTCGCGCCCGCGCGGAACTCGCGCGCATCATGGCCGAGGAAGAGGGGGAAGACGAAGACTTCGCCGCTGGTAGAGTCAGCCGCGAGCGGAAGAAGGCTTTCCGGGCGCCGGTCGTCATAACAGTGATCTCCAGAGTTGGGCGCGACGAGGTCGAGACCACAGAGAACTACGCCGCCTGCGCCGCCGCCGTCCAGAACATGCAGCTAACCGCCCACTCTTTGGGCCTCGGCTCCATCTGGCGGACCGGCCCCGTCGCCTACCACGATCACATGCGAGAGTTTTTCGGCCTTGGTGGAGGAGATAGGATAGTCGCCTACCTGTACGTCGGGTATCCGGATATGGGAGAGAGGCCGCGCAGGCGCGAGGCGGCGAGCGGGAAGACCACTTGGCACGGAGAATGAGTGCAATGGTGGATGGTATTATCTCTCACAGTCGTGATAGGAGGAAAATCAATGAGATGGTTGCTCAGGCGGCTTTTGATAGTCGCGGCCCCGATAATATGGCGTAGGATCCGGAACCGCCGCAAGAAGTAGCTTCTCGACAACTACCGGCTAATCCCCGATCGGGACGCCCTCGAAGCTCTCACCTTTGCCGTGGATGTTGACGAGGAAGTCCTGCGGCTCGTGGTAGAGGATGACGGGCGCTTCTCGCTGCTCGGCCTCTTCGAGGACTTCTATGCGGTTGCGCCGGGCCGCTTCCGGGTCTGTGTCTACCCCGGCTATGGTATCCGGGTTCAGGAAGATCTTGCTTGGCGCGAGGTCAGCCGTGAAGAGGGCCGCGTCATCTCCGTCTTCGATCCACACGACTTGATGCCCCTCGGCGTGCCCGGATCTCACCTCAACCCTAACCCCCGTCACGATCTCCCCGTCGCCTTCCAGAAGTTCGCACCAACCTTCCTCGACACCTTTCTCGACCGTCGGAACGGCCTCGCGGCGTCCGTTGTCCTCCGGAAGTTCTTTCGCTTCTTCCAGGGATGCTCTCTGCACGTAGAGCGTGGCGTTCGGGAAACTCGGCGGGTTCAAGGCCCAGCCGACGTGATCGGCATCCAGATGCGAGAGGACAACGTGGGTGATGTCTTCCGGCGAGTATCCGGCCTCTTCGAGGTAGTCCGTCAGGTCGCTGTCGCGCTCCAGTTCGTAGCGTCCGACGAGGCTCTCGGGAAGCTCCGGGCCGAAGCCGGCGTCCAGCAGTACGAGGTCCTCTCCGGTCTCGATCAGGACCGGGTGCATTGCGCCCCGGATGCGGGCTTTCCTCGACCCTCCAAAGAGGTTTCCCGCGTCCGTTACGAAGATGCCGTCGTCCAGCACCGATACTTTCATAGATCCCACATCCAGTTTGCGTGCGGCCATGAGAAGTCCTCCTTACGTCGTCGTTCGCGCCGGTCTTTCTACCTACCTGCCCTAGCGGGAGACGGCGCCGCGCAGGGCGTTGGCGAGCACCTTCGGATGCTTCAGAACGTTGTAGATCGGGGCGTCTCCCGTGAAAGTTTCTATGATGGTCTGGCGGGCTCCACGGTCCTTCTCGCTGGCCTTGAAGACCGGCTCCATGATCTCCAGGTTCGGGACGAGGCTCGTCAGGGCGTAGCCGGAGACGTGTCCTCGACCGCGCTGTTGTCTGATCTGCTTGGAGTAGCCCGAGAGTAGGGAGGCGGAGTAGTCGCCGCCGGATCGGGCCGCATAGGCGAAGGAGGCGGCCAGGCGACCGGACTCGATAGCGTACCCGACACCCTCGCCGCTTATCGGGTGGATCATGCTGGCAGCGTCCCCGGCCATCATCAACCCCTGAGCGTGACGCTTCGCACCCCACATCCCCATCTTCAACGACCAACTCTTCGGCGGACCCTCGGCTTCGGCGTTCTCCAACCATCCGGCGAGCCGCGGCTCCTCCAGGAAACGGTCGAAGTAATCCTTGAGGTTCCGCCCCGTGCGCCCGAGCGTCTTGGTCGAGACCCCTGCTCCCACGTTCGCCGTACCGTCGCCGAGGTAGAAGACCCAGCCGTACCCGGCACCTTGTTCGTTCATGTCTTTCGTGATGAAGACCTGCAAATGTTCCTTGTTCGGACCGTCCACGCCCTTGAAATACTGCCGGCGGGCGACAGCGTTCTGATGCGCTTTCATGCCTTCGCCCGCGAAACCGCCCACCCCGTCGGCGGCGACCACTAGCGGGGCTTCGTAGCGTACCGTCTCGCCGTTCTCGGCTTCGATCCCCTGGACGTTCCCAGCCGGAGAGCGGAGCAGCCCTGTACCGCGAGTCTTGTTCTTGAAGTCGGCCCCGGCCGCGACTGCTCGTTCGAGAAGCTTCGCATCGGTCTCTTCGCGCCGGATGACGTAACCGCGAGGCCCGTGAAAGGTTGGCGGAACGTCGTTGTAGAGGCTGGCTGTGGCAGTGTAGAGAGAGAAGCCGGTAAAAGTCCCGTGGTGAGGTTCCTCCAGCCAGTCTCCGAGTCCCATCAGCGAGACCTCTGATGCGGCGTGGGGCATCATGCCGTCGCCGCAGGGTTTGTCACGGGGAAACTCCTGGCGGTCTATGAGCAGGACTTCCAGGCCGGAACGGGCCGCGTGGTAGGCGGTTGAGGCGCCGCTAGGTCCCGCGCCCACTACTATGAGGTCATACCGTTCGCTCATCGTCCTCCCTCTCTACGCGGATTTGGCTATTCTCGGACGCCGGTTGGGTTTCTGTCAGAGTAGTCTATCCGGAAAACGTGGCAATTATACTCATGGTGTATCCGAGAGATCAGGAGTTACGAATGGTGGATAGAAACCGTCCTGCCCGCTACGAGGTGGGAGGAAGAGCCGCGCTAACGGCTACGGGCCAGCCCGTGGAGATCCTGGAGGTCCGCCGCGCGGAGTTCATCCCGGACTTCGTCTACAAGGTGCGCGTGCTGGCCGAGAAACCTGCGCGTCCCTACAACCTCTCCGTCCCGGAGCACGACCTGTCGGACGCTTGAAGCTGGTCAGCTAGTCAGCTAAAACCCTTCGCCCGTGGTGACGCTCAGGTAGGCTACGTCTACCAGTGGGACGCCGGTTTCTAGAGCTCTTCGGACGGCTTGGAGGAGTGCTTCGGCGGCTATTTCGGAGTCTGGGAAGTGGTTGTCCAGGAGGCGGGCGGCGCGGGCTATTTCGTAGAAAGAGAAGCGGCGGCGTTCGTCGGTCAGTTTATAGACTGCCCTGAGGATGTCGAGGCGCAGGGAGATCAACTGCTCCAGCCGCCAGCGGATCTCATCTCCAGTAAGGCTCATCGTCTGGTACAAACGGGCGATGTCCGCCACCTGAATGAGCGACGGCTCGCGTTTTTCGAGCCTCGCCACAGCGTCTTCGTCGAGATACCGGCGTGCGGTGATGCGTGCCAGAGACAGCCTCCCGCTGGAAGTTTCGTATCCGGCCAGAGGCTTCCATTCGCTGGGAGTTCTCCGGAGTGGCGCGACCCGCGCGAATTCGCCGCCGATGAAGATACGTGGGATGTGGCCTCCGGCGTAGTGAGAGATCTGGGCCGCCATTCTCCCGAGTGCCGGATCCTCTCGCCCGATCCGGCTTCCAACCCGGATCTCGACCCACCGCCGCGTGGTGCCAGAGTAGAGTCGTTCCAGCGCCCGCCAGGTAGCGTCGCCTCTCAGATCCAGGGTTCCGGGACGTCCGTTGACGACCACGACTTCCGCGCCGGGCAGTTCCCCCGAGTAGGCTTCGCGGATTGCCGCGAGCATCCGCCCGAACTCCGCATCCACCATCCCGGAGAGGTAACGGCGGCGTTCGGCGGGCAGGATGTACATCAGGCGGCTCTTTATCCGCCGCTCTCTGCCCTCGGCTCCTTTCAGGCGGTCTATGGCTTCGTAGAGTTCTCGTCGTCGTTGGTAGACCAAAGTCGAGAGACGTTCGACCTCCGGGTCCGTGGCGAAGCTCTCAGACCAGGACTCGTCTCTGGCAGCGCACACCGCCTCGTGGGCGTTCTCCGCCCGGATCACCGCCCGTTGCCGATCCTCCCTCTCGAACTGGGCTTCGCCCAACTCCCGTTCGAGGGCTTCTAAACTCGAAGCCACGGGCTCTTCCGCGATTTTGGAAATCCTCTCATCCCGGACCACATTTTACAGCACCCCGCGAACGCCTTTTACCCGAAAAAGAGAGGGGCTCGGCTTTGGCGACTGCAGTGTTCGTCATCAGCTTGTCCCGTCGTTATACTGAATGATGTTCAAAACGAAGGGAGATCTTGCGTGGCGCAGACAGTTACTCTCATACCTGGAGACGGCATAGGCCCTGACCTCACCGATTCGGTCAAGGAGGTGATCGGGGCGCTCGACGTTGATATCGAGTGGGAGATTGCCGAAGCCGGCGAGACGGTGATGGAGAAGGAAGGCACTCCCCTACCGGATTCGGTCCTGGAATCCATCCGGCGCAATAAGGTCGCGCTCAAGGGGCCCCTGACCACGCCTGTCGGCACCGGGTTCCGGTCGGTGAACGTCGCGCTTCGAAAGGAATTGGACCTATACGGGAACATCCGGCCTTCTTTGAGCCTGCCGGGTGTCGAGACGCCGTACAAGGACATAGACCTCGTTATTTATCGGGAGAACACGGAGGATCTCTACGCCGGTGTCGAGCATCAGGTCGGGAAGTACGCGGCTGAGTCTATCAAGATCATCACCCGCGAAGGCACCGAGCGTATCTGCCGCATGGCTTTCGAGCGCTCCAAGGAGCAGGGCCGCAAGCACATCACCGTCATCCACAAAGCGAACATCATGAAGTTCACTGACGGGCTTTTCCGGGATGTCTTTTTCGAGGTCGCAAAAGACTACGAGAA